>NZ_JBOFOC010000048.1:0-18623 GCF_051659245.1 Microbulbifer sp. | reverse complement strand
AGGATTCATACAGGCTGGCCCTCCGTGGTTGGTGTTTTGTTTAGGCGCAATTAGCCTATCACGGAACCAGCCTTCTTTTATGAATCTCTAAAATTCCTCTTATCTTTCAATTAGTTACGCTTAAGTCAGCGCCATTCAGACCTGACCCTGGACCCTGGTACAACCGTCGTCCCCTGAGAAATGGAGAAAATTAAACGAAAAGGTTGGGAGATTTGTAAAAGCGCTGTGGCAGGGGCGCTGTGTGTACCGAATACAGTCTGCTGGCGCGCCTCAAGGCCCATGTCTTGCTCTCCAGGCTGAGAATTGCGACGGCTTCAAACGGTAGCGTGCTAGAACACCTTCGTGTAACCGTCGAAGCTCTTCCACGACCAGTGCTTGCACATTATCGCGCTCGCTCTCCGGAATGCGTTTTGCTACGGACTCTTGAATGATGGAAAGCGGCTCGAGGTCGGGCTGCGTCACCACTGTGTGTATTGTCTCCTTGATAAAATCCCGCCAGGCCAGGCGCAGAGGGTCGGGTTCCGCCAGATCCTGCTTGACGGCGAGGTACTCATGGGTCGAGCGCTCGTAGGCCCATAAATACAGGTCGCGCATCAGCTCGATACGCGTTAACTCGTAGATTCCGAGCACTGCGCGGCTGTATGCCTGCTCGGGTACGTCGAGAAAGGTCAATGGACAGAGGTTTGCACGAATCAGTGGCAGATTGGCCGCGAGCCGCGAGGTTCGCTTGTTGACGTCGGCGAAGGGTTGTAAATAGGGCAGGTGCACCATTACGAAGAAGGATTGCTCGAACGGGTCCTCTATTCGGCTCGCCTTGTCCAGGATGAGATCCAGCACCTCCCCGATTTGCGCAGGTACGGCGAGCGGCCGATAGACGCTCTTGCCGATTTCCACTGCATGCAGCCGTAGTCGGCCTTCGTCGGCGGGATTGGGTAGAAGGTTTTCCGCCAGCGCGCTGTGCAGGTTTAGCAGTGTGTAACGGTTGAAACCGGCAGTGTCGGCGTTGTCGACCAGAAGCTCTATGGCCGCCTTGTGGTTCAGAATCATCTGCGTTTCCATGGCTGCCTTGCCTTGGGCGACTCGGCCGCGCTCGATCAGCACCCGCGTGTCGAGCCGGCTGTAAGTGTTTCCCTCAAGGCTGCTGGATGCCCAGGACAAATCAATCAGCAATCGATTCAGAATTGCGCGGCCGTAGGTTCCCGCTGGCAACCGGCTTTGTCCGGTATCGCCCATTTTTCGCAACTGTCGTCGCAGGGGCTCCGGTAGGTACCAGGTCTGGTTGGGCCGGTAACTGTCCAGGAAGTCGCGCTGGTAACCCACTGGCTTGCGCGTTTCGAGCGGCTGGTCGACGTAGGCGAGAACATCCTCGCTGTCGGCCGAAAGCGGAATGTAGGGGGGAAACCTGTCTTCTTCCCGCGGGGCGGCGACAGTCACAGCGGCGGTGTATCGGCGGGCTCGCCCCGAGCCGATAGCAACTACCAGTCCCTCCGCAACCAACACACTAAGCCAGCGCTGGGCCGTACGGCGCGCAAGCGTAGGGTGCCGCTCAAGGATATCGGCAATACCCAGACCTCCGGGGGTAGACTGGATAGCCTCAAGGAGTTCTTGTGGAGATTGCATAGGTATATGGCGCGATTCTTGAGGGATTCTTGAAGTAAGTGGCGCGATTATGGCGCGAAAACTGAAATCGCGCCACATGCGGTGGCGCGATTCTGGCGCTTCGTGCCACCGTCCCCGGGCGCGGTTACGACTCCGGAATCCAGCCGTTCAGAATCTCTTCCTGGTGTCCCCGACCTGCCGTGCTCAAGTGGCGCCGCCGCTAACCTAAGTGCTCTCTAATTAAGGCCTGTGAGCGATACGGTTGGTTGTGTCATGCCTACTGTTTGATGTCCAACCACTACCATCTGTTGTTGGAAACCGGAACGCCGAGTTTGTCCAAGGGTATGAAGTACATCAACGGCACAGGAAGGCCGTGGACAGCCAAGTCCCTGGGAATCGCTCAAGAATCAGATCTATCTGGGTTCGGATGAATTCGTAGAAGATATGCAATGCAAGATGAACCCTGAGCAGTCTTTGCAGGATATTCCAAAGCCTCAGAAGCGGAGTCCACCAAGGCCGTTGGAGCATTATCGGAAAAGATATTCGGAGCGAAATGAAGCTATGGCGAAGGCCTATCTCAGTGGGCACTTCACCTTGGCGCAGGTGGGGGCTGAGTTTGGTGTGAGCTACGCAACGGTTAGCAGGTCGGTGAAGTCATTCGAGGACGGTTCAGTGGAAAGTGATGTAAAATGTAAGACCTGACCCCTGACCCCTTTGTGGACCCCTGACCCCGCTTGACCCCTGACCCCGCTGACCCCGCTGACCGTGTGACCCCGCTGACCGTGTGACCCCGCTGACCGGTGAAATGTAAGACCTGACCCCGCTGACCGGTGGTGAAATGTAAGACCTGACCCCGCTGACCGGTGAAATGTAAGACCTGACCCCGCTGACCGGTGTGACCCCGCTGACCGGTGTGCGCACTATGTTGGTCGCAGTCGTAGCGGCCGCTTCGTAGTGGGGCGTAAAACCGATGGGAAACGCAAGCGCAAGAAGCTCAAATTATTGAGTGAGCGTTTGCGGGCGATGCGTGGTGTAGGAGGGAAGGCAATGGTTGCCTTCCTCAGGCGGCACCTGCAGGGGCATATCCAGTACTATGGAGTGAGCGGCAACGGTCGGAGTGTGGCGAGTTATATCTATTTCGCCATGCGCTACTTATTCAAGTGGTTAAACCGCCGAAGCCAGAAACGCTCGCTGAACTGGAAAACCTTTGGTGCAGCAGTGCAGCCATTGCTACCAACGGTGCGGATCGTACACGACCTTTATCCCGTGCCCAAGTGGAAGACTCAAGCTGGGAGCCGGATGGTGTAACACTCCAAGTCCGGTTCTGCGAGGAGCCGGGGACAAACCGATATGCGAATAGCATTCGGCGAGAAACCGGCTTACTCTCCGAATGATCAATCGAAGATGTTAGAGTTCGTTCCGTAAATTGCTTTTCAGGACAATACTGCGGAAAAACCAATGAAGAATACTCACACACTATTTCTCTTCCCCTTACTGCTGGCCCTGGCCGCCTGTTCGCCCTCGGATCAGCAGCAGGAGGCAGCTGGGGCCGGGCAGCCGGTGGATGCCTTTCTCGCCAATATCGCGCGCTACTGCGGCCAGGCGTTTGCCGGGCGCATAGTCGCCAACGAGCCCAAGTCCGTTGAGCCTGATCCGTTTGAAGGCAAGGCACTGGTGATGCATGTGCGCGGCTGTGAGGAGCCGGAGCGCGAATTACGTATCCCCTTTCACGTGGGCGACGATCACTCGCGCACCTGGATACTCACCCGCACCGGTGAGGGCCTGCGCCTGAAACACGACCACCGCCACCGGGACGGCAGTGAGGACGCTGTGACCATGTACGGCGGTGACACGGCAACACCCGGCAGCTCCAACCGGCAGGAATTCCCGGTGGATGCGGAGTCCATCTCCATGTTCAAACAGGAGGGGCTGGATGCCTCCGTAACCAATACCTGGGCTATGGAAATCCATCCGGAGCGGAGCTTTCTGTATGAACTCACCCGTCCGGGCGGTCGTGAATTCAGGGTGCAATTCGACCTCGCCAAGCCTGTGCCGACGCCGCCCGCGCCCTGGGGTTACTGAGCCGGATAAGGAGCGCGCAGCCCCCTTTGACTCTTCCCCGCCGGGCCGCCCTGTATAACCGCCAATCAATCGTGTAGGGCGGGCTTTTGGTCTGCCATTAACCTATTTGGCAATTGGCAACGCTGTAGAAAAATGACGCCATGTGTCGACCGATAAAAAAAGGCGCCCGGAGGCGCCTGTTTTATTGAGTGTGGATTTAGTTACAGCTGCCCGCCTGCGGACTGCTGCCGGTGACATCCAGGTGGTCGATATTGGCCAGGCCTGCGCTGCCGGTGGCCTGCAAACGCACTTGGTTGGAGCCTGCGTTCAGCCCCACATCCACAGTGCCGCTGTCGGCGTAGCTGTCCCAGGCGCCGGTGCCGGGCATGCCGATGCTGGCAACCACACCGTCGTTGACCAGGATATCCGCCGGCCGGTCACTGGAGCCGTTGGCGAAGCGCCACTGCAGGGTGTAGACGCCGGCCGCGGGGGCGGATACCGCCCAGTTCACTCCGTTGCCGGAGGCGTTGTCGGTGTTGGCGTAGCCGCTGCCGGTGTAACCCGCCCATTCACTTTCCACCGCGCCGTCCACGGAGCAGAAACCGCTGGCGTTTTCCTCCAGGGTGATGGTGGTGGCCGTTTCGCCGCTGGCGTTGTACACCTCAACCTCGGCAATCTGCGGCGCACTGCCGGCGCTGTCGATCATCAGGTCGATCTTGCTCATGCTCACATCGCCCAGATCCACCTGCAGTGCGGAACCGATGCCGGTGCCGGAGGCCAGCTGCTCGCCGTTGTCGTGGTTCACCAACCGCCAGTTTTGCACCGCGTTGCCAATCTCACGAATGATCACCGTATTGAAGGCAGTGGTGCCGCCCCATTTTACCGAGACGCGCTCGCCGCTGGAGGAGTCCGGCTGCCAGTAGCTCTGCAGGTCGCCGTCGATCACATTGCCGTAGCTGCTGCCACTGGCCTTGCTGCTACCGTCAGCGCCGGCACCGATGGAGAGATTGGTGCCCAGTTCGCCACCGGAACCGCCGGAAGAACTGCTGCTGGAGGAGCTGGAACTGCTCGACGAAGAAGAGCTGCTGCTGGATGAACTCGATGAGCTGGACTGGCAGTTGCCGTCGGATTCCAGTAGACCGGTGTCGGCGCCCGCCGTGGCCAGCACGATTTGCGGTACGCAACCGGCATTGTCCAGGGTGTAGGGGTAGGGAATATCCATGGAGATTGTCGATACCGGGTTGGGGCCTGCCGGATGGTTTTTGTCCCCTTCCCCGGTCCAGGTGACATTGGAAAAGATATTTCCGCTTACATCCCAAAAACCCATGTCGTTGGTATAGAAGGTTCCCAACACATCCTTGGAGTCTTCGAAATAGTTGTTGTCCGCCTTGATCCGGCCGCCGATGCGCGGATTCAGGCCGGAGCTGTTGATACTGCGATAGTAGTTGTTGAACGAGTGCGCGGTGGCGTGGCGCAGCAGTGGCGTGCGGGAGTCGATGTTCTCGTACAGGTTGTGGTGAAAGGTCACCGGCCCATTGGTGTCGTCGCTGTCGCTGGAGCCGACCAGTCCGCCGCGGCCTGAATTGCGCAGAATGCTGTAGGAAAGGGTTACGTTTTGGGTGGTGGCTTTCATATCGAACAGCGCGTCGTAACCCGCGCTCTCGCCGCCGGAGGCCTCCAGGGTGAGGTGATCCGCCCAGACGTTGAATACGTTGCTCTCCATGCCGACGGCGTCGCCGCCATTGGAAGTCGGCGAGCCGGATTTTTTGACGTTGCGTACATGCAGGTTGCGCAGAATGATGTTGGACGCGCTGCGCAAGTGGATGCCCAACTCATCGAACAGGGCACCGTTGCCGACGCCGATGAGCGTGACGTTGCTGACCTCTTTGATCTCGATCCTGTCGTCGGCGGTATTACAGCTGCTGCCCGAGACTTTGCTGGTATTGCCGTGATTAATGGTGCCCTCCACCTGGATGATGATGGGCGTGTCGCTGGATGCGCGATTGCACAGTGCGGCGTGAATCTCGGTGCCGGTGGTCGCGTAGACGACTTCACCCCCCTCACCGCCGGTAGTGCCTCCGTTTAAAGTGGCATAGCCCACCGGCTGTGCCCAACTGGCGGCAGGCAGCAGGGCGGCCGCCGCCAGGCCCAGAAGGGCTGGCGCTCTTGAGAATCTCTTCATGATACGGTCCTTTGTATTGTCAGTTATTGGTGACGAGCCGTGGGAAGTCCGGGTCTCATCGCTGTACCTTTAAGAATTCGGTTGCCATTCCAATACAATTGGCAAAACCAAATTCGGTGGGGAGGCTAGACCTGTGTAACACTCGTGTAAAGCCTGCTGGCACGAAATCGCACATAGGATGGGCGAGATAGAAAGCAATTCGCATTCCGGGTATGCGATAAAGAAAATTATCACCAGGGGAGTTTATCCCGCCGTCACGGCGGGCCTGAAGTGAATGGCCTCAAGGATGAATGGCACTCGGGCATGGCGATTTTCGTAGGATGGGCAAAGCGAAGCGTGCCCATCAAAACCGCAGATGATGGGCATGTCGCTACGCTCCTTTGCCCATCCTACAAATAGAAGAATTTGCGTAACTGCTCACCCCTGTAGGAGCGGCGGGGCGGCCATCCGACATGCCCGCGAACTTAACCTGATCGCGGGCATGGCCCGCTCCTACAGGGTGGCTCGCTTAAGCCAATGTAGGTTCCCTATGGGTGAGTAGTTACGAATTTGCTTAACTCAAGTTTCGGAGTTCATGGTGCGGTGCGAGCCGGGAGGTAGGGTGCGCCGTGCGCACCAGGGAGGCTGAAGCCCGCACCAGCTCCTATCCGGTGCGCATGGCGCACCCTACACCGGTATGCAGACAGTGTCCGAACTCCGAAACTTGAGTGCTTAAGTAGGTGCCATTCGCCTCAAGATAAGCCGCTTCGCAGCGTGCTCCCCCGGGGCTAAGTTTCTTGATCGGCATCCATGCCTCACAAATCCGCCGGAGCAGATTTGGACGCCAGGGATGGCGCGAGTCATCCGGTCCCGCCAAGAGCCATCCCGCCCGGTCTGCCGGCCTCGTCACCAGATCAAGATTATGAACAGGCGCTCAGGGCCTCGATGGGCACACTGCGCTTTGCCCATCCTACAGAATTGCCCCGCCGGTCCTTAATTTAGTACTATCGTACAGGCTGTTGGCGTCTCCTTCGACGCCTCCACAACGACAAGCGTCCAAAAGCGGTACCATAGTGATAAATTGGCATGTTTTTTGCCTTGTCATTCCAGTCTATTTCTCGGCCTATCCAAAGTGGACTTACCAAATATCTAGAGGTATTCTAACTGAGCAATTTGCGCCGAACAGATACCACAATACGGCCAGCAGTATTGCTCACAAGAATAAATGAGAGGAGCAAGTCCCAATGAAAATACCTTCCCAGCTCGCACTAATAGCCCTGTCTGGGTGGCTTGCCGCCTGTGGCGGCGGCTCCAGCGGCGGTTCGGACCCCGTCGGTACATCGAGCAGCTCTTCAAGCAGCAGCTCGTCAAGCAGCTCGAGCAGCAGTTCTTCAAGCAGCAGTTCTTCAAGCAGTAGCTCTTCAAGTAGCAGTTCTTCGAGCAGCAGCTCTTCAAGCAGCAGCTCCAGCAGCTCGTCAAGCAGTTCCTCAAGCAGTTCCTCAAGCAGTTCCGGCGGCGCCACCACCGCCTTCACTTGCCCCGAAACCGGGCTGTACTTCTGCGACGACTTCGAAGACGGCCAATTCGCCGACACTTGGGACGCGGTAATCGACGGCTACGGCCTCGACAACCCCGGCACTTTCGACATTCTCGACGAGGGTGACGCCGGCAAGTCCCTGCGCTTCACCGCCGGCACCCGCGGCGAAAACCTGAACGAGGGCGAGCTGATCCTGGTCAAGGAGGCGGCTTTCTCCGGCGTGCCGGAGAACTACTACATGGAATACCGCATACGGCCGCGGAAAAACGGCAACACCGGCAACAAAAAGTTATACGGCATCGGCCGCTACCAGGGTCCGCTGCAATGGTACTTCGGCGGCATGATTCTGCAGGACGACCCCGACTCCAACCGGGTGGAAGCGGGCTTCGCCGCCGACGGCGCCATCAGTCCCATAGTGCGGGAGAACACATCACTTGAGCTGGGCGAAAAAGACGGAACCGACGGCACCTGGTATACGGTGCGCTACGATATGGTGGGCTCCACCGTCACCCTCTACCTGGATGGCGTGGAGATGGCCTCTTTCACCGATGACAGCGCCCTCTACCAGACCGCCGGACGCATCGGCTTCTTCACCCGCAACCGCTCCTTCGAAGTGGACTATGTGAAAGTGGGCGACCCCAGCGTCAAGCCGGTGCAGTTCTCCATCGACGCGGAGTCCGAGTGGGTCACCACCGCCGGTCATCCCGCGCTGGAAGTCAACGTCACCGCGATCCAGAGCGACGGCGTCAGCGAGGACACCTTTACGGTCGTATCCAGTGACGAGTCCGTGGTATCGGTCGACATCAGCGGCAGCCTGGTCACCCTGACCCCGCTGGCCGAGGGCGACGTCACCATCACCTTTACCAGCGACTCCGATCCCAGCCAGCAGAAGACCATCGCGGCGAGCGTGGCCGCGGCTTTCGATATGCCTACCGCCACCTACGGCGACCTCAGCACCCGGGTCAGCCCGATTCCGGGCAACACCGGCGAGTACGAGGACACCCGTCTCAGCATCACCTTCGACAGCGCCCCCGTCCCGGCCGATCTCGGTTCGGTGCGCATCTTCCGCGCCGATGACGATACCGAGGTGGACATCATCCGCGCCGGCGGCGAGTCGGACACCCTCGGCTACGAAGGGCAGAGCAATACGCGCACCCTCAACGTCAATCCGTTCGAGATAGACGGCAACACCCTGACCGTCTCGCCCCACACCGGCGTACTGGACTACGGCGTTGAGTACTATGTGGCCATCAGCAGCACCTTTTTGGAGTCCGGCGTACAACTGAACGGGACCGACTTCACCGGCCTGGGCAAAGACGCCGGCTGGACCTTCACCACCCGCGCCGCCGGCCCCAGCGGTGCCGACGTAACGGTGGACGACGACGGTGCCGCGGACTTCCGTACGGTGCAGGGAGCGCTGAACCATGTGATGGAGAATGTGCCCGCGAACGACCCGGCCACCATCACCATCAACGCGGGCGACTACCGCGAGGTGCTGTTCCTGCGCGGCAAGCACAACGTCACCATCCAGGGTGCAGGCTCCGCAGAGACGGTGATCCGCTACAGCAACAACAACGCGCTCAACCCCGGCACCAGCACACGGCCTATCTTCCTGGCGGAGAGCTCCGACATGCTCACCCTCAAGGATCTCTCCCTGATCAACACCACCCTGATCGGCGAGGGAGGCCAGGCGGAAACCATCTACTTCAACAACGACGGAGGCCGCCTCATCGCCGACAACGCCGTTTTCATCAGCGAGCAGGACACCCTGCTGTTGAAGGGGTGGAGCTGGTTCTACAACAGCCTTGTGGCCGGCAATGTGGACTTCATCTGGGGCACGGCTCACGCGGCGGTGTTCGAAGAGAGCGAGATCCGCACTATGACCCGCACCGACGGTGGCGAGGGCGGTTACGTGCTCCAGGCGCGCACCGCTGAGAGTTCGCCGGGCTTCGTGTTCCTGAACTCCACCCTGACCCGCGATGACAGCGTGGGCGATGGCACCCACTATCTGGCGCGCAGTGGCGGCAGCAGCGACTACTACGACAACATCGCCTTTATCAACACCAAGATGGACATCCATATTGCCGATATCGGCTGGCATCCGGACCGGACCCCCAACCCGGCCGTCGCCACTGCCGACGCCGGCTGGCGCGAGTACGGCAGCATGGACCTCTCGGGCAGCCCGCTGGACCTCTCCAATCGCTGTAGCGGTGGCGACACCTGCTATCTGCTGAGCGAGGCGGAAGTGGCCGAGCGCTTCTGCTCCCGGGCGGTGATCTTCGCCGACTGGAACAATGGCGAAGGCTGGGACCCCATGCCGGGACAGCCCAATGACGAACTCTGCCCGGAGCCGGAGCCGGAACCCGAGCCGGGCCCGTGGACTGGCGAGGGATTGTTTTTGGGTGATCCCGCTCAGTTCTCTGGCACGATCGCCAGTGGCAGCATCGACGCCCAGGACGCAACCAGCATCACCTTCACCGCCAGCGACGGCAAGTTCGAGAGCTATGCCCAGTCCTTCTACCTGGCCTCACAGGAGGTGACCGGAGACTTCACGCTCACCGCCAAGCTGAAGTCCGTGGGCGCTCCCTATCCCGCCAACCAGTTCCCGGTGGGTCTGATGATGTGCGAGTGCGACACAGAGAGCGGAGCCACATCGCCGCTGGCGTCCGCGGGTACGCACATGTCAGGCAGCGACTGGCTGGCCCAGTACTCCCGCGTGGTTGAAGACGGCAACTTCTGGGGCAAGGTCAGCTACGACCCGGTGATCCCGGGCGACAATCTCTACCTGAAGCTGGGGAGAGTGGGCAATCAATTCTACACCTCCTACTCCACGGACGGCGGCGTCAACTACGTGACCATGCAAAACGGTAGCTTCTCCGACGTCCTGCCGGACACGGTGAAAGTGGGCTTCTTCGTCGCACCCTTCTACGACGACCAGAGCTTCACCTTCGAGGACATACAGTTGGTGCAGTAATAACTAGACCCGAGCGGCACCGGATTCCCGGAACCCACTTGTAGGAGCCTGCTTGCAGGCGAACAGGACAGCACTCCGCGGCCTTTCGCTTGCAGGCAAGCTCCTACAGCACGGAATCCGGGCCGGTGCCCACTAAGCCAAGCCCCGCGGCGGCGCACTGCCGCGGGGCCTTTCGGAGAACAATCATGTGCTATTCATGGAAAATCCTGCTGAGCCTGGCGCTGTGTAGCGGCCTGGCCGCCTGCGGCGGCGGAGGCGATAGCGGCGGCGACAGTGGCGTCAGCTCCAGCAGTTCGAGCAGCAGCAGTTCTTCCAGTAGTTCGAGCAGTAGTTCGAGCAGCTCCTCCAGCAGTTCGAGCAGCAGTTCTTCCAGCAGTTCGTCGAGCAGCAGTTCGTCGAGCAGCTCCTCCAGCAGTTCGTCGAGCAGCTCCTCCAGTTCGTCCAGTTCCTCCAGCTCTTCCAGCGGTGGTACCGGTTCCGAAGGCTACGCCGACGGCGGCTTTGCCGGCCACGACTACCTGCTCACCGGCGGCGCCGGCGGCCTGGTGTACACAGTGAACAACGGCGCCGACCTGCAGGCCAAGCTGGACGAGGCCAAAAACGCAAGCCAACCGGTCACCCTCTACATCGACGGCACCATCACCGATTTCAACACCGGTGGTACCGGTTCCGATATAGAGATCAGGGACATGGACAATGTGTCGCTGATCGGTGTGGGCGAAAATGGCGAGTTCGACGGTATCGGCCTGCGCATCCGGCGCGCCAACAACATCATCGTGCAGAACCTCACCTTCCACGAGCCCTGGCCGGGCCAGGAGCGGGATGCGATCGGCATCGAGGGCGATGACGACGGCTCCACCACCAGCCACATCTGGATCGACCACTGCGAGCTGTACCACTCCCTCGCCGTGGACAAGAACTACTACGACGGCCTGATCGACTCCAAGAGCGGTGCGCGCTACATCACCATCTCCTACAGTTACCTGCACGACGCGCACAAGACCTCCCTGCACGGGCACACGGAGAACGACAGCAATCCGGACACCGATCGGCTGGTGACCTTCCACCACAACCGCTTCGAGAACCTGTCCTCGCGCGTGCCCCTGTACCGGCACGGCAGAGGCCACGTGTACAACAACTACTACAACAACATCACCTCCACGGGGATCAACTCCCGCGCCGGCGCCGAGATGCTGATCGAGCACAATGTGTTCGAGAACACCAGCAACCCGATCGTGTCCTTCTACTCGGACGTCATCGGCTACTGGAATCTCAACGGCAATGTGTTCGGCACAGGGGTCACCTGGAGCGATAACAGCGGAACCGACATCACCGCCGAAGACGGCGAGTCCACCTCCAGTTACACCGTGCCCTACGACTACACCCTGGACCCCACCGACGGGTTGAAGGAACTGGTCATCGCCAACGCCGGCGTCGGCAAGCTGGACCAGTCGGACCTGGAAATTCCCGACCCGGTCACCCCCGCCGACGAAGTACCGGAGGAGGAGGGACCGACCCTGGAGGACGTGGCCCTGCCCTACGCGGAGAGCTTCGCCACCGACACCGCCACCTTCTTCACCAACGACTACCGCGACCTCAGCGGCAGCCCCGGCGACGGCACTCCTATGTACCACCGGGTGACCGGCACCGCGGAGATCCAGAGCGGCGCGCTCAGCCTCACCGGCAGCCGGGTGTCCGTGGGCAACAGCACCCCCGAGGTCGACACCACTTCCGGCGACGCCGCCACCACTGGGGTCTTCGACCTGAGCGTGCCCTACCAGGTGTCCTTCAAGGTGATCAGCGTCAGCGGCGACACCAGCAAGTACTTCCAGCTCTACGTGGACAACAACACCTACTCCAGCGGCAACTCCGTCTGGGGGTCCAGTTCCAAGTTCCACCAGGTGCTCCTGAGTGAACTGGTTGAGGGGCAGACCTACACGGTGCCCGGCTTTACCGCCAGCAGCACCTCCTTCCTCACCCTGAGGACGGAGAGCGCCGCCACCGTCGTGCTGGACGACCTGTTGATCGAGGTGGCACCGTGATTTGAGCACCATAATTTTGAGCACCACGAGTCCATCCCGGCTGGAATATGCCAATGAACCGGGAATGGGCTCAACACTAAAATAATCTGTCATTAGCGGAGAGATAATAATGAAAACTCCTGGCCATTTAATCGTATCCATTCTGTTGGGTGCCATGCTTACCGCTTGCGGCGGAAGCGGTGGCGGAAGCGGCGGCGATAGCGGCACTTCCAGCAGTTCGAGCAGCAGCTCTTCCAGCAGCAGCTCATCGAGTAGCTCTTCCAGCAGCTCATCGAGCAGTTCTTCCAGCAGCTCATCGAGCAGCTCATCGAGCAGTTCTTCCAGCAGTTCGTCGAGCAGTTCCTCCTCCAGCAGTTCGAGCAGCTCCAGCAGCTCCGGCGGCGCCACCGGCGAAGCGCCGACCATCCATATGCTCGGCGACTCCACCATGACCGATTACGGCGAAGATCGCTTGCCGCAAATGGGTTGGGGGCAAGCAATGCCGATGTTCTTCAGCGAAGAGACGGTCATCAACAACTGGGCCAGGGGTGGACGCAGCTCCCGCAGTTTCTACTACGAAGACGGTCTCTGGCCGACCATCCTGCCACTCATTGAAGCGGGCGATTACGTCATCATCCAGTTCGGCCACAACGACCAGAAACGCGGTGAAGCCTACTACGAGCAGTTCGCCACCTATGCCTACTGCCCCGATGGCACCGAGAATGGCGAGGATTGTCCGGAAGGCGACGTTTACTCCGAGCATTCCTACTACCAGTTCCTGAAGCGGTACGTGCAAGAGACCCGCGCAAAAGGCGCAATCCCGATTCTGATGACGCCGATGGTGCGCAAATATTTCAGTGGCGATACCATCACCGAAAAAGGACAGCACAATCTTCAGACCAAGTACGATGGGGAAGACTTCCCGCGGGGCAACTACCCGGCCGCCATGAAAGCGGTTGCGGATACCTACGGCGTACCGCTCGTGGACCTCACCGCCGAGACCAAAGCCATCGTGGAAAGCTACGGTGACGAAGCGGCGACGGAGCACCTGTACATCGCCGCCGACAGCACCCACCCGGCGGTGCTCTTTGCCACCCTGATCGCCAGGGCCGCCGTCCAGGGCCTGGAGTCCCATGGCCTGATGGAGGGACATATTGTCGAAGCGACGTCCCTGGTAGCCAGCCCCGACAACCTGGACTGGGGAAATCGCTATATCGATGTTCCCAACAGCAAAAAACTCACCATATCCGCCTTCGATCTCGTGCCGGAGACCGGCGCCGTCGATGTAACCGCACCGGACGGATTCCTGTTGAGCGATGCCGCGGACTCCGAGGTATGGAGCAGTTCCACTACCATTGACTTCACCAACGGCGCCTTCACCACCAACCTCTATGTGCAATTCACTGCGGCAAGCGAGCAGGTCTATGAAGGAGACGTGAGCTTCGCGCTGGATGGCGAAGAGCTGGGCACCGTGGCCGTGTCGGGCACCGGCGTCGCGGTCGGCGAAGGCGTGGAATCCTATTCCCTCTGGTTTCACGGACCTTCCATCACCTCCGAAAGCGACGGCCTTGTCAGCGCAGGCGACGCCCTGGAGAACAACCTGGAGGCGGGTAATGCCAAGACACTGGCAGTTGACGAGCAGGATACCGACGTTGCCAGATACCAGGTGTTTGGAGAGGCCTATGTCGCCCGCAGCGATGACCAATATCTGCAGTTCGCCGTCACCGCCGAGTCACAGACCTTCTACGTGGACACCATCTCCGTCTACCTCACCTCCAGCGGCGGCTCGACGGTGCAGGCCGACATCGAGTATTCCCTGTCCAGCGATTTCAGCAATCCGGTCAAGCTGAACCCCGAGCCCCTGTCCTTTACCAAGGATACGATGACTCTGAAGGAGTACGGCGTAACCATTCCGGTGGATTCCACGAATCCCGACGCCGACACCCTGTACGTCCGGATCTTCCCCTGGAATGCCGCAGGCGCAACCAGTACCGGAAAGTACCTCGCCATCTACGATCTCAAGGTGGACGGTATCAGCGGCGAATAATGGAAAGGGTGGGTATCCACCCGAAAAAACCCCGGGGAATTTCCCCGGGGTTTTCGTAAAACAAGGAGGTTATTGCTAAGAGGTAAAAAAACAGAGTAACTACCCCTACAGGGATATCGATGTACCCGTTATTCCCTAGTAGTTACAAAAAAACGATAATCCCTTCAGGAGCAGAAAATGAATTCAATAAAAATGCTCGAAGGGCGGACCTGGCTTTTTGGCCTGGCTGCCCTGGTTGTTCTCGCCGCCAGCGACGTCCGCGCGGACAACTGCGACGCCCCGCCCACCAGCGGTGATGCCTATAAACTGATCAATCGCGCCTCCGGCTATGCCCTGGACGTGGCAGGTAAATCCTCCGCGGACGGCGCCAACGTGCTGCAGTGGAGCGAGCACAGCGATACTAACCAGCAGTTTCTCGCCACCGACCTGGGCAATGGCTACTGGAGCCTGCTGGCGGTGCACAGCGGCAGCGCCGTGGAGGTGGCCGACTCGTCCTCCAGCGACGGCGCCAATGTACAGCAGATGACCTACGACGACAGCGACACCAACCAGCAGTGGCGGCTTATAAAATCCAGCAGCGGCGGCTTTGCGGTGGTTGCGCGCCACTCCGGTAAGGCCATGGCCGCCGAGAGCAGCAGCCGCGGCGCCAACGTTTCCCAGGTCGGCTTGTCCGGCGACAGCCTGCAGCGCTGGTACTTCAATCCGGTGGACGGCAACTGCGATGGCCCCACAGGTTTCGCCTCCCAGTCCGGCGACGACGGCCTGACCACCACCACTGGCGGCGGTAACGCGACACCGGTCACCGTCACCAGTTGCAGCGCCCTGAAATCCGCCCTGGAGGCCGATGGCGAGGCGGTGGTACAGGTGCCCGACAACACCACCATCGATTGTCTGGTTGAGGAGGGTGTCGCCCTCCAGGTCTGCGAAGTCGCCTGCCCCGACCACCAGGACCCTGGGGAATTCACCTTACGCGTTCCCGGCAGCACACAGACTTGTACCGAGCTGGGTTCGGACACTAACGATACCGTCACCAGCCACCGCTTCGACACCAGAATCCACGTAGCAGACGACAAGACCCTGGTCGGCCTGGGCCCCAACAGCCGCATCGAGGGCGCCAGCCTGATCCTGAGTGGCACCAAAAACGTGATCGTACGCAACCTGTCCATTGCCAACGTCAACCCGCACCTGGTGGAGGCCGGCGACGGCATTACCGTGGACAACGCCAGTCACGTGTGGATCGACCATGTGGGCTTCAGCATGATTTCCGACGGTCACGTGGACATCACTAATAACAGCGAGAACGTGACTCTGAGCTGGAACCACTTCGATGGCCGCAACGACTATGTGTGCGCCAACCAGCACTGGTACGTCGCCTTGGTAGGGGACTCCCAGGTAAGCTACCACCACAACTTTTTTGACTACACCGGCGGGCGCAACCCGAAAGTGGATGGCAGCACCTCCCGTGCCCACCTCTACAACAACTATTACAAGAAGATCACCTATTTCGGCATCCAAACCACCAACAACGCCCAGGCACTGGTAGAGGCCAACTACTTCGACGACACCCGCGCGCCCCACTGGAATGTATCCGGTTTTATGAGCGCCAGCGACAATGTCTACACCGGCCGGTCGGCTACCGACCCAGATCGCGACAGCGGTGATTCGGTATTCGGCGACGTCAACCTGTACGACTACATCCTCGACGACGCCAATAACCTGCCGAGCCAACTGGAAAGCGGCGCGGGACCGCAATGACGCAATGAAAAGCGCGGCGATAAAAGGTGCCGCAACGAGGGCCCGGCGGTTATTTCGCACCGGGCCCTCCCTGTGGGAGCCAGCCCCCGGATCGAGTCCGGGGCAGGCTCTGCTGGCGATAAGGCATCGACGATGCCCGGATCGCCTGCGGGGCAGGCTCCCACGGGGGCCGCGCCGCGCTGTGGCGCGGTTGCTCCTGCCGCTGCTGCTCTGCAGCGCTGCCGCTGGCGCGGCGGACTACACCCTGGATAACACCTACAAAAAGCTGTCCCCCCGCCACCCGGACATAGTGCCGGTGCGGTTGCAGCCGGCCGATGACGTACGCCACCGACCGGCGCAGACCTATCGCTCCGTGGACGGACGGCAACTGCAAATGGATGTGTTTGTACCGGGGAACGCCCCGGCACCGCGGCCCGGCCTGCTGCTGGTACACGGCGGCGGCTGGCGCTCGGGGGACAGGTCCCTGCTCGCTCCCCTGGCCCAGGCCCTGGCCGCGCGCGGCTATGTGACAGCTACCGCAAGCTACCGGCTTTCCACCGAGGCGGTCTTTCCCGCCGCAGTGGAAGACTTGCTCGCGGCGCTGGCCTGGCTGCGCTCCAACGCGGGGGATTTCAATCTCGACCCCGGGCGCCTGGCCATCGGCGGCAGTTCCGCCGGCGGCCAGCTGGCGACCCTGACCGGCCTTTGGGCCGGGGACCCGGACCGTAATCCCGATGGTGCGCCGGTGGCGGCCATCGTCAATATCGACGGCCTGTGGGATTTCACCACGCCGCTGGCGCTAAAGTTCGAAAACGATCCGGCACGGCCGGTTACCTCCGCCAGCGCCTTCCTCGGCGGCCGCTTCGAAGTCATACCGGACACCTGGCGCCGGGCTTCGCCCATCAATTACCTGAACGCCGGCTCGCCGCCGCTGCTCGCCCTCAGTGGCGGGAACCCGCGCTTTACCGCCGGCATAGAAACTGTCGCCGCTCAGGCTCCGATCCTGGGTGTGCCTTTCCGTCACCACCACTACGAGGCAGCGCCGCACAGCTTCTGGCTGTTCGAGCCCTGGTTCAGCCAAGTGGAAGTGCAACTGGACGAGTTCCTTTCCATCGCGCTTGCCGAAAACACACCCGAACAGGAGCCATAACCCCCTTGAAATTTCCCCCTGTACGCCTTGCCGCTCCCCTGTTTCTCGCACTGCTCTCGTCATCGCTGCTACTCGCCGGCTGCGGTACAAAAAACCATAGGGCGGCCAGCGGAGTCGAAGGCAAATCCGAAGAAAAGGTCGAGACAGCGACGGAAACAAACGCGGAGGCCCAATGGCGGGCCTGGCGCAGCCGCTCGGATAAACTGCGGGCGCTGGACATGGAAGCCATCAGGCGGGAACTGGAACAGACCGGGCGGGAGATACCCCCGGGCAAGGACCCCCGCAAATTGCTGGCGATCACCAAAGGCTCCAAGGATTTCGGCCTCGATCTGGAAGCGCCGGTGGAGTTTTACCGCAGCGCCGAGGGCCGGCGCATCGCCGACAACGTGCTCACTTACCAGACGGCTTCCGGCGGCTGGTCGAAGAATGTGGATATGTCCGCGGGCCCCCGGGCCCCCGGCAACACCTACGGCCCCCGCGTGAAGGGCTACCAGCCCACCTTCGATAACGACGGCACCAGTACCCAGCTGCGCTTTCTCGCCCGCGCCTTTACGGCCACAAAAGACCCGCGCTACCGCGACAGCTTTCTGCGCGGCCTGGAATTGATTCTCAGCGCGCAGATGCCGAACGGCGGCTGGCCCCAGAGTTATCCCCTGGACGGCGGCTACCACGACCTCCTCACCTATAACGACGACAGCACCGTGGAACTACTGGAGCTGCTGCGCGCGGTGGCGGGCGCCGAACCGGACTACCGGTTTGTGCCGGAAGCCGAGCGCGCCCGCACACAGCGGGCCCTGGCGCGCGGTGTCGAGGGGCTGCTGGCGAGCCAGGTGCGGGTCGACGGCCGGCGCACCATCTGGGGCGCGCAGCAGGACCCCCTCACCCTCGAGCTCGCACCCGCCCGCGCCTTCGAGCCGGCGGCGCTGTCCTCCAGTGAGAGCACCAAAATACTGCTGTTTTTGATGGAAGAACCCAATCCCCCGGCGGAACTGGTGCAGGCGGTGGAAGCGGCCATGGAGTGGTTTCGCGCCACGCGCATCGACGGCCTGCGCTGGGACAGGCGCGAGGGCCTGGTCCCCGATCCGGACACCAAACCCATCTGGGCCCGGTTCTACGACCCGGCCACCAGCGAACCGCTGTTCGGCGACCGCGACGGCGCCGTTTATAACGACGTCATGCAGCTCTCCGAGGAGCGCCGGCTCGGCTACGGCTGGTACCGCACCGCACCGGCCAAGCTGGAAAAACACTACCGGCGCTGGCGCCGCTCCCTGGCTACAGATTGAGTCTGTAGGAGCGGCGGGGCGGCCATCCGCCATGCCCGCGAACAGAGGCCGATCGC
>NZ_JBOFOC010000047.1:0-37970 GCF_051659245.1 Microbulbifer sp. | reverse complement strand
GGGCTGAACAACAAAGCGAAAGTGACCGCCAGAAAATCCTACGGCTTCAGGACCTACAGATGCCTGGAAATAGCGCTATACCATGCGCTTGGGCGGCTACCTGTGCCGGAGACGGCCCACAGATTTTACTGACGAGGCTGAAGTTTCAGTGAGCGGCATTAGAAGTAAAAATAGTAAACATGACATCTTCTTAAGCTGGGAAAATTTTAGCTCAGTCGAGTTTGAACGCGGATTAATAATGCTGTTCCTGGATCGTGCCAACGCTATCGTAATCCCCTCGGCTCAGGTTTCAGAACCAGCGGCGTTAGTGGAGAAGGTTCGTACACTCATCAAAATGTAACCAAGTTCTGCAGCCGACGCCTTACTTTGTGCACTTTTTTGCACGGTCTCTGCGCTCCCATTATCATTGATCGCAAACTATTTGCCGTTATGTACACAGTTGGCTAACTTATATCAATAAAAGAAAATATTCACACAAGGACTTTATATGCGAAATATGCGAATCCCATCAAAAATGTTGTTACTAACTGCTACACTTTTAATCCTAGCTGGGGAAGCAATCGCTTCCGAGGCTACTGTAATTAATCCAACAAGCAAAGCACCTCTTTTCGATGGTCGTTGTGATAAAGCTGAATGGAAAGTTGCAACAATGCTTGAATTACCAGCACAGACTGCCATTTATCTTATGCACGATAAAGATTCTTTATTCGTTTGCGCCAAAGGCAAATCTGGAGATTACACAGTTATTGACCTTTACATTGAACATGCTGAAACCGGTCATCTCTATAATCTACATGCTTCCGCCCAACTATCAGAGAGGTCACTCCGTGACAAAGACTGGAGTAAATCTGAATTTTGGAATCACAAAGATTGGAGTGGTTATTGGGTACCATACGCAGGTGAAGAAGATGCTGATGAAGGCAAACACACTAAATTCTTGGAAGGATCCCACAGGGAAATTCAGGTGTTGCGAAAGAAATTTGTCGGTAACACTTGGAATATGATGATTCGTCTCAGTGCTATTTACCAAGACGGAAAGTATGGCGCAGAGCTCTTTTATCCTGAAAAAGCAGTAGATACCGATAAATCGACTTGGGCAAAATTTTCATTTTCTGAATAAAAAGCCCTAAATACTATGAGCGAAGGTTAAACGGTCGCCTAACAAAACATGCAATCGGATAAAATAAATCTGCGCCGCTTCGCTATGCATCTTTATTTTTCCGGTGATGTGAAGCATTAAGCAAATGGAAGTATCGTGACCGAATCAGAAGTGCAAGCAAAGAAATTAAAATGGCCTTGGTTCATTGGAGGGGCTATCTACGGCGTATTTTTGAGATACATATTTGATGTACTGCCCTCATCAGTTGAAGGACCTATGTCTATGGCGTTCCTTATTGGAACTCCGTTTATTGTGGGAGCGCTCACGATATACGGCTATCGAGGTCAAACAATAAGAATCCCACAAATGCTGTTTTTGCCATGGGTAACGGTAGCTTTAATGCTTCTAGGTACAGCAATTGCATTGCTTGAAGGATCTATCTGCATTGCAATAATGACCCCTCTTTTTTTGCTATGCGCAAGTATTGGAGGCCTACTTATGGGGATCTTCTTACGCCTGACAACTGAAAACACTAAGCCGCTCTTATCTATCGCGCTATTACCATACTTAATTCTATTCGCTGAAAACGAGATCCCACTCAAAGAAAGAAATGTTCAAGTTGTTGAGTCGGTTATTGTCCAAGCAAGTCCTAAAGTAATTTGGAATCAAATAATGAGTGCGAAAGAAATTAAGCCTGGGGAGTTACCACTAAGCATCAGTCATCTAATAGGTGTCCCAAAGCCGCTTGAAGGTATAAATCAGAAAAAAGGTGAACAAGAGATCCGCTATTCAATATGGGAACGAGGCATCAATTTCAAAGCTGTAGTTACTAATAGTTCAAAGAATAATTATATCAAGTGGGACTATGTTTTTGATAAAAACTCATTCCCAAAAGGCTCCATGGATGATCATGTTGCTATCGGCGGAAAATACTTTGATCTTCATAACACTTCATTCACACTGCAACCTGTAAACGAAAGTCAAACAAAGTTAACAATCACAGCTAATTATCGCATTAACTCAGCAATTAATTTTTATGCTATTCCTATCTCTAGAATATTGGGTGTGGATTTAGTGAAAACGATTTTAGGGTTGTATAAATATCGCAGCGAGGCGGCTAATACATCAACAATGCGCGCCAATGCACCGCCCCAAGCAACGGTGGGACGCTCATAAACTCGCGTCTTCGCACGTGGCGTTATGTGTAAATAGTAGCCGAGAATCTATGAATTTAACTACCGCACTGGCTGCATTGTTTCTGATCCCTGCTGTTGTTTGGGGGATCAACCGAAAAGTATTTTCAAGTAAACTCAATAACGTATCGATAGCTGCAATATCATCTGTTTTGCTATATATCTTTATCCTGCTAAGTGCTGCATACGTTGAGCAAAATCTTGATGCTGAGTTAGCAGCGCTCGATACAAACGGAGATGGCATTTTCTCTGGCAGTGAAATCACACCTAAACAAGAAGAAGTTATGCATCGGGTAACGGCCGACACGGGCCGAAATTTTGCGCCTTATACGGGTGCGCTGTTTTCGCTTATATACTCAAGTTTCGGAGTTCAGATAGGCAAAAATTCAGCGCCAGAACTCCGTCAGTCGTGCTCCAGCTGTAACGTAAACGCATCCAGCTGAAGACTTCGAACAAAGAAATCATTTACCCGCTGATCTACGAGATCCATTATCGCGCCGACCATACATCCCAGCGTCTTTTGCATCTCGTGCAAAGTTCCGGAGATAATCGCACGAAACACCTGCCATAACCTCCCAGCAAGGTTTAGCATGTCCAGTTGGTCCTGTACGTTGGCTCGCACATCACCAACGCGCGCCTCAGCCCCTTCAATCTTTGCATGCACCAACATCAAGTAACGAATCGCACACAGGTGTATCGACGCGGTGTGCGACGCAAAGCTGGCCGTTTGTTCCGCCAGGAATCCCAAGTGTTGCTTAGCCTCTTTGAAGTACACTTCAATGCCCCACCGCAGAGCGTAGATTTCCAGTATTTTGCTGATGCTGAGTCGAGTGTCTGTCGTCAAGAACAGTGCCCAGTCTTTCTTCCCGACATCCGGCTCACCTGGTGCACTCACCCCGCGCACAAACAGCAATTTCACTGCCATCCACTCGGGTGGGTCAGTCTTGCCGTCGGATAGGTCAAGTTCAACCTCAAGCTCCACAGCCTTCCACGGCATCCCCCGCACTTTTTTCCATTCACCTTTAACTGCGTGTGCATAGAGCGCCTTTGCATCCAGAAACTCTTTCTTCCGGCCTTTGATCACTGCCCGGTATTTCATTTTGTTCTTTTTCATGCGCAGTATCGGGCAAATTCCCAGGTCCTGCGCGGTCCGAATCATTGGCTTTGTACCAAACCAGGCGTCAGCAAGCAGGTAGTCCGCCGCCAATCCAGTGCGCAACGCTCGTTTCATCATATTCGCCGCCATCTCGGGCTTGCCCTGCTCCGTGGCCTCCTGGTAGCGCTTGGCCACGACACTGCGTCCATCCTTAAAGGGGCGATTCAGCTCAGTCGCTTTGGTCTTGCTCACATACACTTGCGAGTCTACGGGTAAAAACACCTCCTCCATCGCCAAGCCTAGCGTCAGTACCTGCTGTCCCATGACGTGTCGGTTGGTGACATGGTCAAAATGACTGGAGACCCCTTCCATTCTCTTGCCGCGCCGCGTTTTTATGGAGTCATCTAATACAAACGCCTTGATCCGGTTACCGTTCTGCCCGTTCTTCCGATAGACCTCTTTTGCCGTCAGTAGGTTAAATTCTCGCCAGTTAACGTCCTCACGCTTCAGAAGATCGTACATGACATCCTTTTTTGCTGTGGAGAAGGTACCCAGCGCATTTCGGGAAAACATGGCGATAGACGAAACATTGAGCTACTTCCACAGTAAGAGCAAGAAAACTGCCTGGCTTATCTGCAATCCGCTTCGCTTGGTAAAGCCTGCAGCCTTCAGAAGCGAGCTAAATTTAAGCGTCCTCCAAGTGTCCGCAAACAGGTTGTCAATGTAGTTCTTTTGGTCAGAGAGAACTTCCCCGATTAACGATGGCAGAGCGGCCTTATTCGTGTCATTATTCATGTGGGTCTTCCGTGGTTTTGATGTTTGGCGTAGAGAACCAACATTTTACCACGTGCAAGACCCTTTTTTATTCTAGATCAACAAGTTACGCGTATTTTATTGCTCCAAATGAACTCCGAAACTTGAGTTATATACTTTTTCGGAATTTGGGTAGTATTCGTCACAACTTCTTGGTTAAATAGGCGGTATGCGAGTAGTAACAAATAACCAAGCAAGCATTACGCCGCCGCAAACGGCGATGGGACGCTCGCAGCTCGTGCCCATATGCGCGGCGTTAAGAGCAGGTAATCATGAAGAAAATTCTGCGGATAGCTGCTGCTGTTGGATTGCTCTACTTTGGGGAGCATCACTTAGGTGCATTTAGCACTATCCATAGCTACTATTTCTCAGATGCTACGGCCTCAACCACAGGGAAAATAATCCAGTCAAGAAAGCTGAGCGGGCGTAGAAGTTCATTCCATGACATTAAATATCAGTATGTAGTAGATGGCTACACCTATGAGTCTGGTAAGGTTAGCTATCAGGCACCTGGATCTATTTACTCTCGCCGGATGCTGAGGAAGTACCCGGAAGGAAAAGATGTCACAGTTTATTATGACCCTTTGAACCCACGGTACTCTATTTTGGAAAAGGGCGGTATAGATTTACGCGTATTTGTACAGGCCGGCCTAATTTCAGCTTTTGCTGCTTGTTTAGCCTTATGGCCATCTACTAGGCCCCGCTCTTAACCAAGCGCTGCACGGGACGTGATGCCTCTCAAAAAAAAGAAGCTATGAATCTACGTGAATAGCCATTATCATTAGAATATGAAAACATCACTCGAACACCTGCCGGAACGAAAACAGCAGGAATTACAAAGAGCGATCGAGATCATTCGAGAAGAAGTTGATCTCGATATGCTCATTTTATTTGGTAGCTATGCCCGCGGTGATTGGGTAGAAGATCTCGACCCAGAAACGCTCCTTTATCGCTACCAGAGCGACTTTGATCTTTTGGTTGTAACCGAAACTCCCCGCCAAGCCAGTAAAATTGAGCAAAATAGTCAACTTGCACAAAAATTAGCCAAAACTATCCATCGAACTCCAATTAGCCTGATTGCTGAAGATATCCAGTTTCTAAACCGTCGCCTGAGAAAAAGCCAGTATTTTTATATCGACATTGTGCAGGAAGGTATCCTTCTGTATGAGTCAGGCAAATTTGAATTGGCAGAGCCAAGGGAAATTACCGCACAAGAGAGAAAGAGGCTGGCTGAAGAAGATTTCAACTATTGGTTTAATAAAGCCGTTCGGCTTTTTAGTTTCTATGAATTTGGCATTTCCCAGAAAGCGTACAACGAGGCTGCATTTCAGTTACACCAAATAACTGAAAGCCTGTATGGTACGATTCTGCTGGTTTTTACTCGTTACAAGCCAAGCACACATGACCTTGAAAAACTTGGTCAACAGGTCGGAAGTATTGAACCCAAATTTCTATCGGCATTTCCCAAGGCCACAGAAGAAGAAAAAGAGTATTTCAGTTGTTGCGTAAAGCTTATGTTGATGCACGCTACGAGCCAAGCTACACCATTACAGAAAAGCAGCTGGAATGGCTGGCTGAGCGCGTAACTTTATTGAAAGAGTTAACAGAAACCTTGTGCAGGGAAAAAATTGAAAGCTTCTGCTAATACCAAACAAGAATAACCAGGCACTCCAGACGACGCCCAAAAAGCGGCGCGGCTGAGAAAAGACCGAGACCTCCCATTATTGAATGTGTCTAAGCCAATGTCAGTTGGAGTTCCGGGCACACTGGACGTCATTTCTACATGGAGAGATCGGTATACTGCCCCCGGAACACGGGACAACTCGAGTATTATCCTTTGCTGATAAAAAGCGATACGAAAGTCCAAGCGAGTGCCGACTCATCTGACCTCGGTGCCGACTTGGCTCGGATCCTCCTGAACAAGGACCGGCAGCCCGAGCTGGCGCGCACCGAGGCGTGGACCAAGGCATTGCTCAGGGAGCCTTCGTTTGCGCAGGACGAATCGCTCGGCCCCGAGGCCCGTTTCGAACGCACCTACCGATGGCTCGACATCATTCGCGAGCGCATCAATAAAGAGCTCGAAATTGACGCTGACGAAATCGTGCGGGACCCACGTCGTCTGGTGTGCGTCACCGGCCTGCTTTCGATTCTCGACGGCGCAGCCTGGGCGGTGGCGAATATCCATTATCTGCTTGCGCTTCGCACGGTGCTGGAGGCCGCGGACCGCTCCCCCGCGGTGAAGGCGGTGGCGGACGAGATGTTGAAGGGCCGGACTGTGGGGTGTTTCGTGCTCGGAGAGTTGTCGACGGGCACCAATGCGATCGCAATCGAAACCGAGGCCCGATACGAGCCGCAGACCAGGGAATTCGTCCTCAATACGCCAACGGCGGGTAGCTTGAAGTGGATGCCCAATAGCTGGTTCCAGCGGGAACGAAAGGTAGCCGTCCTGTTTGCGCGGCTTGTAACGAAGGGGGAAGACGAAGGAGTCTTTCCATTTTTGGTACCACTCGATTCTCCGGGAGTCGAAGCACGATGGATTGGAGTGGAGCCTACGGTCAACCTGGATAACTCGTGCACTTGGCTACGTGATGTGCGCATCCCGAAAGACTATTTGCTTGTCGATTCAGAGATCGAACTCACGGACGAGGGAGAGTTTCGATGCACCGAGCCGAGCCGGCGCAGACGCCTTTTGCGCTCGATCGACCGACTTTCCTTCGCGCGCTTGAGTGGCAGCCTGACGTGCATCAGCGCCACTCAAGCCGTGGTTTTCCTTGCGGTAAACAGTGCGCGCGAAAAGCGGGTTTTTTCTCCTGGTTCACCTGGCGTCTCCGCCCGAGACTGCAGCAATTTTTACCTCCCCCTGGTCGACGCGGTGGCCACGATGTACGCGCTACGCTTGCGCTACAACTCGATCGTCAATGGATGCTCCCCGGAGCCTTCGGAAGAGCGCGAGCAATTCATGGCCCGAGAGGCTTCGATCCTGAAGGCCTTCGTGTCATTATCGACTTTCGAAGTCATCGGAATATGCCGACAGCGAACCGGTTCGCACGGGATGTTCGGGGCAAACCGAATACTCGAAAACCTCATTGGCAACCACGCGATCTTTACCGCGGAAGGTGAGAGCGACGTGTTGCTTTTGAAGGTGGGAAGCGACCTCGTGCGCGGAATCGACTACAAACCTCCAGCGCGCGCCCGCCCAGGCGCCCGATCGCGTCTGTTGTCCTGGCTTTGCCGTCGGGAGCTTGCGGTGAGACGGAGCCTGCGCATTCGCATGTTTTTGGCGCAGCGGCGTCGCCCCCTGGCGGAGGTCTGGAAAGAGAACACGGACGAGTTGATGCGGCTCGGGAGGATTCACGCCGAACGGCTCGTGGCAGAGTCGCTGGAGTCGGTGGCGCGTGAGGCGCAGGCAAGAGACGGCGAAGCCGGTGGAATCTTGCACCTCTTGTCGCAAATCTACACTTCAGGCCTGGTGCTCAGGGACGGGGCCTGGTTCGGTGGCCGGCCCTGGGCGTCGCGCAGAGTACTGCGTGGGCTTGCACGTGCGCGTCTTGCGTCGGCTCAGGCGCTGGCGCCGCGACTCGATGAATTGGTCGAAGCGTTTGAAATCGACAACGCGATAATGCGGGCTCCGATTGGAGAATCCAAACCGCTCAGCGAGCTTTCGAAGCTGCTCGACGGAGGCATTCCGAAGGGGCATTCAGTAATGCAAAGCTACCACGAATCACGGCATTGGGGGATGCGGCGGTGTCCTGCGACCGAGACCGGGTCTGAAGCGGTGCCGGTTACCCCCGAGGGAGACTGATAAACTGTAGTAGTTAGACTTAGTATCAATCCCCACTCGGAGGCAAATCATTATCGGCTCAACAGCGGAGCGATAACGGGCAGCAGTTCATCTGCCATGGCTTTGTGCTGCTGCCCCGTCGGATGTGCATCGCAGGTGTCTCCGGGGTGGTGCTGGGAGAGGACCTGATGGACGCGGGCGTCCGCTGTGCGTTTAACCGTATCGGCGATATAGTCACGCAGGACGCTGCGCTGCGGCCTGGCCGGGTCGGTTGCGTCATTGACGATGGCGCCCTCGGTAAGTGCAATCTCAGCGTCGGGATAGAGCGATAGCAAACGTTCGACAAATTCCACGTAGGTCGATACGAATTCGCTCCGTTCCGGTAGCGGGCCTATATCGAGGTTAAAGTCGTTGGTGCCCAGGGAAATCAGGATAACGTCCGGCACAAAGGCGGATAGATCTGCAGCCGGTCCGTCATTTATGGGTATCGCCAGTTCAAAAAACCGGGGCGCCTGCAACTCGTCGGTATTGCCATTCCAGCTGCGGATCAAGCCGCGGCCGCCGTAGCACACCAACTGGGTCTCTGCGCCCATAGCTCTGCCGAGCAGCATGCCGTAGGAGTGATCGGAGTCGGGCTGACGCGGGCTGGTGTCACAGTGGTAATCGGCTGGCTGGTAAACACCCTCACCACAGGTGACCGAGTCGCCGATTACAAGGAGTTTGCGCTCCGGCGCCGCTGGTGGAGAGAGAAACTCCCCCTTTGCAAGGGTGAACTTCTCTACCGTAACAATGCCACGCCAGCTTTCCGAGGGATGACTGAGCCGCACTGTGTGGGGCTTTCCATCGTTTTCCACCAGGGAGTATTGCTTCGGTGCGCGGGTCAGGGCGAAGCGGCGCGGTGGGCTGTCGTCCACCGTCACAGCCATGTAGCTGCCATCTTTGCTGCTGGCGGCGGTAACACTGAGATCTCCCCCCGAAATGGCGAGGTTGGCGCTGACGCTCGGGTAGCCGAAACGCGCGCTGCCGTTTTCCAGTGCCGCAAAGCGGCCGCTCCAGCGGATATTATCGCTGGTGGCGTCGACGGTTTTTATCGAAGTATCGGTGGAGGCCCCGGCACACTCGGCCAGCGAGGCCAGAGCCCATAACAGGTATACAGGTATCGCTTTCACATCGGGCTCCTTACTTCTTCAAAAGGCGGGACAGCACCGGGCTCAGCTGTTCGGCCCAAAGTTCGTAGCCGCGCTCGGTGGGGTGCAGATAGTCGGCCATAATGCTTTTGCTGATTCGGCCGTCGTCTTGCAGAAAGACCGGGCCGAAATCGTAATAATCAACCCGCGGATTGTCCGCCAGGGTCTCAATCAATTGGTTGGTGGCGTCCACCCGCGCACGCTCCGGGGTGTCCGGCATTTCGCCATAGGGGAAGATGCCGTGTAAAACAATATGGGCTTTGGGGTAACCTTGCAGAGCCCGACCGACCACGGCTTGTACTCCGGCAAAGGTGTCCCGGGCACTGGCGTCGTTGTGCAGGAAGTTGTTCACGCCGATCAGAATAACCACAACATCGGGATTGAGCTTGTCGATAGCCCCGTGGTCCAGGCGCCACAACAGGTTTTGCGTGAGGTCTCCGCCGATCCCAAAGTTGGCGGCTCGAAAGGGTGCGAACTCGCGATCCCAGACAGACTGGGCGTGGTCCCACATATCGGTGATGGAGTCCCCCAGA
Organism: Microbulbifer sp.; assembly: GCF_051659245.1. Classification (NCBI taxonomy): domain Bacteria; kingdom Pseudomonadati; phylum Pseudomonadota; class Gammaproteobacteria; order Cellvibrionales; family Microbulbiferaceae; genus Microbulbifer; species Microbulbifer sp. The sequence goes on along the minus strand of NZ_JBOFOC010000047.1, from coordinate 28,268 downwards.
AATATCACCCGGGCACGGCCCTGTTCGGCGACCCTGACGTCGTCAGAGTGCTTCTGGTACCAGGTGGACAGGCTCATCCAGGGAAACTGTTTGGTACGCGGTACCGGCTGGGTGGAAATTGGGGCTGCGGCGGTGGCGTAACCGGTTACATACAACATCAAGAAAGTGAGCACAAAAATCGAGGGTTTCATCGCTGCTATTGCCTTTGCTTGTGATTAGTCAAATTTGTGGTTGGTAAGATCAGGCGAAGTCATCGGTGTCCCGGCCCCGCTCGGGCGCTGTTGACCATTGTGCCTGCCAGAAGCAGACTGCGTTTATGATTTCGGCCGGGAAACAAGAATTAACCCGTGCAACCTGCCCTGTCAATTACCCTAAGGTATAAAGCGGGCGCCTACCGTCCGCCAAACAGCGCCATGGCCGCAATCAGCACCAGCCACAACAGGAGGAAGAACCATTGTATAAACTGGCCGCTCTTTTCGCCTGCGGCTGCGACTCTCTTACCAGATACACTCTTCTCTTTTACTTTCCGGTAATCAAAAGTATGCCGGGTGAGTTCCTCCCCCTGGTAGACCACGGCCTCCCGCGCCCCGGCTCCCAGTGCCATCTCCTGGAAAGCGCGTATTTCTATATCCGTCAGTCCGCCCTCGGTCTTTTCCATGGGCTGCAATACCACGGTGGGCGAGGCTGGAATCAGCGTGTCTCCGGAAAGCTCTTTGAAAATATGCTGAAGAAGCTGTTCGCCGGCGACGAAGTCGCGGATGAGCGAGCGGGGATGGGAAAAGGGGTTCACCATTTCAATATTCTTTCCGGATGCGGATGAAGCGCGGCTACCCACGGCAGCGACGGTCCGCCGTCCCTTTTTCTGCTCCAGTGCCAACTGGGGGACCTGGTCGTAAATCCTCCCGCTGCCGATATCCGTGACCCGGATGCGCTTTTCCCATATCTGCACATACAGGATGGTTCCGGGTTTTTTGTTGAGGAGATTTTTGAGCACGTGATATTCCCGGTTCAGCCAATTGCCTCTCAGCTCCTGTCTATACTATTGACTTCGAGCCCCGTGCCCGCCGGGTCCTCGAAGAAAAGCTGCGTCACGCCGGTGTCCGGCACATGGGTTTTCCTGTAGGAAACACCCAGAAGCTTCAGCCCCTCCACTACCGCAGCCAGGTCTTCGGTCTGAAACGCCACATGGTCCAGGTATCCCCGCCATTCGCCCCCGTAGTGCATCTTACTTTCCGTCAAATGCACCAGTGGCCGGTCACCCGAATACAGCCAGAAGCCCGGGCGGGAAGAACTGGGCCGGTAACCTTCCTGCAGATTGAGCACCGTACAGTAGAAATACTTGACCTCGCGCAACAGATCCTTCGGTGCGCTGATATTGATGTGGTCTATATTCATTTTCGGGGCTTCCTCTCCGCTTCATTAAGCCGGCTCTCCCCTCTCCCTAACCCAGTGACTCGCGCCATCCATGGCGCTCGGCCTTCGGCCAGCTAAAGCTGCCAAAATCCGCTCCCGGCGGATTTGTCCCCCAAAGGGGGAGAGGGGACTGTCGGGGTAAGTAGTTATCCCGGCCGCACAGCTCGCCGGGTTGATAACGCTATTCAGACAATATTTTCCCGCTTGAACTCTGCAATCTCGGCCTCGCTTCTGCCCAACCACTCCCGCAATATCTCCTCCGTGTGCTCCCCCAGTACCGGCGGTGCCTGTTCGTATTCGAGTGCGGTCTCGGAAAATATCACCGGGTTGCGCACAGTTTTCACCGCGCCCGCTTGGGGATGCGGCTGTTCGAGCACCATTCCCCTGGCCTGCACCTGGGGGTCGGCAAAGACCTGGTCCAGGTCATTGATGGGGCCACAGGGCACGTGGGCGTCGCTGAGTTTCTCCAGCCACCAGGCGGCTTCCTGCCGGCGGGTGGCCTCTTCGATCAGTGGGACCAGCTGTTCCCGGGCCAGGACCCGGGCGGCATTGGTAGCGTAGGCGGGCTGCTCCGCCAATTGGTCGAGGCCGGCAATATGGCAGAATCGTTTGAACTGGTCGTCGTTACCCACCGCAAGCATAAAATAGCCGTCTTTCGCCGGTACCGCCTGGTAGGGAACGATATTGGGGTGACCGGTGCCCTGACGCACAGGGCTTTTGCCGGAAGTGAGATAGTTCTGCGCCTGGTTGGCGAGCCAGGCCACCTGGGTATCCAGCAGCGCCAGATCGATATACTGGCCCGCACCGGTCTGCTGGCGGTGAATTACCGCCGCGAGAACCGCGGAGACCGCGTACATCCCGGTCATCAGGTCTGCCACCGCCACACCCACTTTTTGCGGGCCGGCGCCGGGCTCGCCCTCGGGGACTCCGGTGATGCTCATCAGGCCGCCCATACCCTGGATCATGGCGTCGTAGCCGGCGCGGTTTTTGTAGGGCCCCGTCTGGCCGAAACCGGTGATGGAGCAGTAGATAATCCCCGGGTTAACGGCCCTGAGGGACTCGTAATCCAACCCGTATTTTTTTAGCCCGCCCACTTTGTAGTTTTCCAACAGGATGTCACAGTGCTCCGCCAACTGTTTGATCAGCGCCTGCCCTTCTTCCCTGGTGATATCCACGGTGACAGACTTCTTGCCGCGGTTGGCACTCAGGTAATAGGCCGCCTCTGCGGTGTCTTCGCCGTGTTCGTCCTTGAGGTAGGGAGGCCCCCAATGGCGGGTATCGTCACCGCGACCGGGGCGCTCGATCTTGATGACCTCGGCACCAAAATCGGCGAATACCTGGCTGGCCCAGGGGCCGGCCAGGATGCGGCTGAGATCTAGAACCTTCAGATGTGCGAGTGGACCTGCCATAACTTCCTCTTTATTTGCCCTCTCCCCTGCCCTCTTCCACTAACTGGTGGAAGGGGGAACCTGCGCAGCCTATCAAATTCGGCGCATTTGCGCCCGGCTTGGATGGAATCGCGGATACCGATAGACTGACCCGGATTACTAATAAGAACCGGGAGCACAGCCATGGCTGCCGCACAACCGAGAAAATTTGAATCCTTCCGCGACTTTTACCCCTTCTACCTAGAGGAGCACCGCAACCTCACCTGTCGCCGCCTGCATTTTGTCGGTACCGGCCTGGTGATCCTGCTGCTGGCGGCTGCGCTGTTCAGCGGCAACCTGTGGTACCTCGTTGCGGTGCCTTTCGCGGGATACGGGTTTGCCTGGGTTGGGCATTTCTTTTTTGAGCACAACCGGCCGGCCACTTTCAAAAATCCTTTCTACAGCCTGTGGGGGGATTTTGTGATGTTCAAGGATATGCTGCTGGGCAGAATCGATCGTTGATTATTTAACATCAAGGTAACGGGGCTCGGGACTCGGGACTCGGGACTCGGAAAAGAATACCGGACTTGATGCTAAGGCCGCGATGCCGGGGGCCGTTCGCGAAACGTTTGCCGATGAGGCTGTTGAGTGAACGGCCACCGGCAGCGGGGCCGCCCAGCGCCAGAAGCAAGACCCGGGACTCGGGACTCGGGACTCGGAAAAGAATACCGGAGCTTGATGCGAAGGCCCTGATACCGGGAGCCGTTCGAGAAACGATTGCCGATGAGGCTGTTGAACGAACGGGTACCGGTATCAGGGCCGCCCAGGTCTCGGTCTGGCTCGCCATACCGGCGCCACTACCCATCTCCCCGGCCTTGATGGGCACGCTGCGCTTTGCCCATCCTACAAATTGGCTCTGCCAATCCTTGGTTGAGGTTCACCCCTACGTCAGTCCGTATTTACGCAACTTGTTGGCCACCGCGGTGTGGGAAATTCCCAGTCGTTTGGCCAGTTCCCGGGTGGAGGGCCGCCCGGCGGCCAGCTCGGTGAACAGGGCCCTCTCCATCTGCTCCATAATCTCCCGATAGCTGAGGCCGCGGCTCCAGTCGCGCCAGGGCAACTCCGCGCTCACCGCCAGATCCGGCAGGTCCTCCAACTCTATCCGTTGCCGGCCTGCGGCCCGGCAGCGGCTGGCGGCGGCGCTCAGGTAGTTTTTCAAGCCGCTGAAATTATCCGGCCAGTCGTGGCATCGCATCAGCGGGAGGGCCTGGTCGCATAGCTGCAGCGGCTCCCCTCCCCGACCCAGCTCCCGCAATATCGACGCCGCGAAACGCTCCAGTGCCGGGCGCATGGCCCTGAGCGGAGGAAGGCGCAGGGCCAGGGAGGAGAAAAACTGGGCCAGCGGTGCCGCCAGCCCATCGGTATTCGAGCAGGTGGCCACCGGGCGCAATTCCGCCGGCAGCGCCTTTAAACGGCGGACCAGGGCCAACTGGGATTCCCTCGAGAGCAGGTGCAGGTCCTCCAGAATTACCCTGCCGGGCCCGCACAAGGGGCCCGGCAATTGCAGCTGGCCATCCCGGGGACCAAAGCGATAGCAGTCCCCCGCCGTTGGGGAAAGATAGTGCAGGGCCGTGGCAAAGGAACTCTTGCCGCTGCCGGGCTCGCCCGCGATCAGCAGGGGGGCGCCGAGCCCGGCCAACTCTTGGAGCTGGAGACAATAGTCCCTGCGGCGGTCCCAGTCCCAGAGCGCTACCGGCTCCGGCAGTTCGGGACTCGACAGTCCCGGCTCCCGGAGCTGCAATGTCAGCACCGCGCCGGCGAGGGACTCCACGGCCCCCGGGCTGTCCGCCAGGGCGATGGGCGACCACTCCATGCGGTAGGACCTGCCGCGCACGGTGACCGGCAGACCGTAGCGGGGTACGGCGAAATCCCGCAACAGTTCCGCCACCTGCAACAGGGGGAGGAAGCGCTGCAGTTGCAGCCCGGGCACCCGATCCAGGTTCACCCCGAAGACCCGCGCCGCCGCCAAGTTGGCGGCAATCACCCGCCCCTCCCTGTCCACCGACAGAACCGGGTCAGCCACATGCCGCAGCAGGGTATCCAGTTCGAAGTGGCGCCTTTCCGAAGGTATCAGCGCGATACGCCGCACCCGCTTGACGCCCGGCACTTTGAGCAGGGACTTCTCGATGGCCTGGTACTGGGTGGTGAGCATATTGGGAGCCGAGAGATAGACCTTGTCCCCACTGTCTCCCCCCAGCTCTCCGGAAGTCACATTTATCCGATATTCACCGAATATCTGCATAATTTCATGCAAGATACCCACCCGGTTGGCACAAGTTATCTCGACTCTCATCTCGGGCCTGTAAAGATAGATTTACAGAAAGTGTATCTCCGCTCCCCCAAATGCCACAAGATCGCTTCCCCGGATATCGCCGGCCCGAAGCCCGGTAACTAAAAATAGATAGGAGATAAGAACAACGGACAGCGCGGCAGCCCCGCTGAAGGCCACGCCGCCGGGAGCAGAGAGCATGAAGAAAGACGCCGAGAAGCCCAGCAAGTACGTGGCGCACAAGCCGGATGAACAGGGCTTTATTCACTACTCCGATATCGAGCACGAGACCTGGCACCGGCTGATCGAGCGCCAGCTCAAGGTGGTTCCCGGCCGCGCCTGCGACGAATATCTGAACGGCCTGGAACTGCTGGGCCTCCCTCGCGACCGCGTCCCGCAACTGGAAGAAGTCAGCAGTGTGCTGCGCCGGGAAACCGGCTGGGAGGTGGCCCGTGTGCCGGCGCTGATCGGCTTCGAGACGTTCTTCGGGCTGCTGGCGGACCGCAAGTTCCCAGTGGCTACGTTTATCCGCAGCCCCGAGGAGTTCGACTACCTGCAGGAGCCGGATATCTTCCACGAGATATTCGGCCACTGCGCCATGCTCACCAATCCCGCCTTCGCCAACTTCACCGAAAAATACGGCCAGTTGGGCCTGGCGGCCACTCCTAAAGAGCGTAGCTACCTGGCCCGGCTCTACTGGTTCACCGTGGAGTTCGGCCTGCTGCACACCCGGGACGGCCTGCGCATCTACGGCGGCGGCATCCTGTCCTCTCCTAAGGAGACCCTGTACGCCCTGGGCAATGAGCCCAAACGCTACGACTTCGATGTGCTGGACGCCCTGCGCACCCCTTACCGGATCGATATCGTGCAGCCGGTTTACTACGTGCTGGACGACCTGCAGCAACTGCAGGAACTCACTGAAATGGACCTGATGGCCAAGGTGCACCGGGCGATGGAGATGGGTCTGTTCGAGCCGATGTTTCCCCCCAGGGACGCGGCCTGAAATTTCGGGACCCGGGACCCGGGACTCGGGACTCGGGACTCGGGACTCGGGAGAATCGTAGGGGCGAACCTTGTGTTTGCCCAACCCCACCTGCGGGCGAACTGTCGCCCCTGCATTTCTACATTTCCACCAACCACCGGCCATTCAACACCCTGAGGGAAATTCCACTACCACCTCGATCGACCGGAGACTAACGTTATCTCCAAGGGTGCAGTGGGAGCCCAACCACCCCCGAAACCCACTACACTCAAACCAACAGCGGTATTTTTTTGCCATTGATGGCGCCAAAATCATCGCGAAGGGATATACTGCCCCTCAGTTAGGGAGCTTTGTAGAGCTATGTCCTCACTTGACGCGATCGATCGACAACTTCTTGCCATTCTGCAATCAGATGTTAGCCTCTCCATCGAAGAGCTGGCCGAGCGCGTGGGGCTCACCAAGACCCCCTGCTGGCGCCGGGTTCAGAAGCTGGAGAAGAGCGGCATCATCCGCCGCAAGGTGGCGCTATTGAATGCGGAAATCCTGGGCCTGCCGGTCTCGGTATTCGCCCAGGTGAAAACCGAGCAGCACACCCCCGAATGGGCCGAAACTTTTGCCAGCCACATCGCTGAACAGCCGGAAGTGGTGGACTGCTATCGCATGGCCGGGGACTACGACTACCTACTGCGGATCGTGGTCAGCGACATCGCCGCCTACGACCGCTTCTACAGGGAACTGATCCGCCACGTGGGCATCAGCGATATCGTATCCAACTTTGCCATGGAGCAGATCAAGAGCACTACGGAACTGCCCATTCCGCCCGGTGAGTAATCGCCCTTCCGGCTGGTGAATGACTTCTGTAGGAGCGGCGGGGCGGCCATCCGCCCTTGGCCGCGATCGGTTTATCGGTATGGCGTGCCCACGGCCCGCATGCCGAGCTGGAGCTCGGCGTTCCCAGGGGGCCGCGTCTACTAAAGGTAGAGAAATGCACAGCAGAATAACGATTACTGCTTGAGGTAGAGATGCCTTCCACTGAATCCCTGATGGCCCATATTCGCGACAGCGTGATCGGCGATCGCCTGCCGCTGGCCACCCCCTTTGGCGTGCGCCCGCTGGTCTACGCCGACTACACCGCCTCCGGGCGCGGCCTGACCTTTATCGAAGACATTATCCGCAACCGTGTGCTGCCCTGGTACGCAAACACCCATACCGAGACCTCCGCCACTGGTCGCCAGACCACCGCCTTTCGCGAGCAGGCGCGTGGGATGGTTCGCAGGTCCGTAAACGCCGGGGACGAGCACGCGGTGATCTTCTGTGGCGCCGGTGCCACCGCGGCAATCAACCGGCTGGTGGACAGCCTGGGGCTGCGCGCCGATCACTACCAGCGCTTTGGTGCCGAGGCTGCAAAGATCCCCCAGGCCCGGCGCCCGGTGGTGTTTATCGGCCCCTACGAACACCACTCCAACGACCTGCCCTGGCGGGAGTCCGTCGCGGACGTGGTGACCATCCCCCAGGACGCCGAGGGCGGCGTGGACCTGCCCGCCCTGGAGGAGGCACTGGACCTCTACAGCGGGCGGCCGCTGAAAATCGGCAGCTTTTCCGCCGCCTCCAATGTCACCGGCATCCGCACCGACGTGGACGCGGTCACCCGCCTGCTGCACAAACACGGCGCCCTGGCCTTCTGGGACTACGCCGCGGCCGCGCCCTACGTGGCCATCGATGCGCACGGCGATGGCGGCGCGACCAGCAAGGACGCGCTGTTTATCTCCCCGCACAAATTTGTCGGCGGCCCCGGCACCCCGGGCATCCTGGTGGTGAAAAAATCCCTGCTGCCGCCGGAACAGCCGGCAATTCCCGGCGGCGGCACCGTATCCTGGGTGGGACCGGACCGGCACACCTACCTGCCCGCCGGCGAACGCCGCGAGGAGGCCGGCACCCCGGCAATCGTGGAGTCGGTGCGCGCGGGCCTGGTATTCGAACTCAAGGACGCGGTGAGCGCAGAGGAAATCGAGGCGCGCGAGTCGCGATGGCTGGACAGGGCCTTTGCGCGCTGGAAGCAGAACCCCGCTATCGAAATCCTCGGCGGCACCGAGCTGCCCCGGGTGGGCATCGTCTCCCTGCATATCCTGCGGGACGGCAAACCTCTGCACCACGGTTTCGTGGTGGCGCTGCTCAACGACCTCTTCGGCATCCAGGTGCGCGGCGGCTGCTCCTGCGCCGGCCCCTACGGGCACCAGTTGCTCCACCTGACACCGGAGCAGAGCGAGGCGTTGGAACAGCTGGTGAGCGAAGGCGAGAGCATCCTCAAACCCGGTTGGGTGCGCCTGAACTTCAACTATTTCCTGGATGAGGAAACAGTGGACTACCTGATCGGGGCGATTGAAATCATCGCCGATCGGGGCCACCGGTTGCTGCCCTACTACCAATACGATATGAAGGCCGGTGTCTGGCGCTACCAGGGCGAGGCCGGCGAGGCGCCGCTGCGCCTGGAACTGGATGCGGGCGCCCTGGCTCCCACGCAAAAAGTTCAGACAACCCTGCGGGAGTATTTGCAGCAGGCACGGGAAATACTGCGACAACCGAACGGGAAAGAATGCGAACAGCCGATTCTGTCACCGGAGGCGGAGAACCTGCGTTGGTTTAATCTGTAACGCCTCCGGGCTAAATGTAGAGGTAAACCTTGTGTTCGCCCGGTCGCCTCAGGACGAACACAAGGCCCGCCCCCACGGTCCCGAGTCCGAGTCTTGTTTCTGGTGCTGGGGCGGCCCCGCTGCCGGGGGCCGTTCACTCAACAGCCTCATCGGCAAACGTTTCGCGAACGGCCCCCGGCATCGCGGCCTTAGTATCAAGTTCGGTATTCTTTCCCGAGTCCCGAGTCCCGCAAAAATATACCCACTGTTCCAGCCCCACCCACATCTATGGATAATGGGAGCAAGGCCCACCAGACAAGGATCTCCAGTGGAAGAAACCTCTCTCTTTCAATCCTTTTTCCTGATCTTCAGCGGCGGGGCCATCGTGGCCTCGCTGGCACTCTACGGTCGCCAGCCGCTGCTGGTGGCCTATATCGCCTTGGGGATAGCGCTCGGCCCCTCGGGATTGGCGGTGGTCGACAATGTGCAGCTGCTGGCGGAAATATCCAGTATCGGGATTATCTTCCTGCTGTTTTTGCTGGGCCTCGATATGCAGCCCCAGGCGCTGCTCTCGGTAATGCGCAAGGCCACCTTCGTGGGATTAATCAGCAGCGCAATTTTCCTCGGCCTGGGTTACGGAATCGGCCGGCTGTTCGGGTTTACCGACATCGAGTGCTGGGTGATCGGCATGGCGCTGATGTTTTCCAGTACCATTATCGGTATCAAATTGCTGCCCACTACCGTGCTGCACCACAAGCACCTGGGCGAATTGATGGTGGGCCTGCTGCTGTTCCAGGACTTCGTGGCCATCGCTTGCCTGATGATACTGATGAGCGGTGGCGCGGAAGCAGTGAGCCCCATGCAAATAGGCCTGTCTTTTGCCGCCCTGCCGCTGCTGGTGCTCATCGCCTGGGTGGCGGTGAAATTCCTGTTGCTACCGCTGTTTACCCGCTTCGACCGCTTTCACGAGTATGTTTTCCTGCTCGCTGTGGGCTGGTGTCTGGGGCTGTCGGAAATAGCAGAGCTTCTCGGACTGTCGCGGGAAATCGGTGCTTTTATCGCCGGCATCACCCTGGCTGCCAGCCGTATCTCACAGTACATCGCCCTGAGCCTGAAGCCCCTGCGGGATTTCTTTTTGATCCTGTTTTTCTTCAGCCTGGGGGCCCAGTTCAAGCTGTCCGTGCTGCCGGAAATTGCCCTGGCTGCCGTGGTCACCGCGACAGTGGTATTGATCGTCAAACCCGTGGTGTTCCGCTACCTGCTGGGCCGCCAGAGCGAACGCAAGGTGCTGGCCTGGGATATCGGCTTCCGCCTGGGCCAGATCAGCGAATTCTCGCTGCTGATCGCCTTCCTGGCCGCGAGCCAGGAGCTGATCGGCAGCGCCGCATCCCATTTGATCCAGGCCACCGCGATACTTACCTTTCTGATCTCCTCCTATATCGTGGTGTTGAATTTCCCCAATCCGATTGCGATCAAGGATCATTTGCGCAGGGATTGAGGTGTGGAATGGGGAATGGGGAATGGGGAATGCGGACAAATTTGTCAGGAACAAATTTGGACAGCGGAACAAATTTGGACAGCCAAAGGCTGCCCGCGAAGCGGGTAAGGCACAGGGACGTGCCTCATCAATGCGGACAGAGTGTAGGATGGGCAGCCAATGATCAATGGTAACTACTCAACCCACAGGGAACCCGCACCGGTTAAAGGAAACCACCTTGTAGGAGCCTGCTTGCAGGCGAAGGGCTACGGAGCACTGTTCTTCTTCGCCTGCAAGCAGGCTCCTACAGGGGGATTCCGCTTAACTTGCGCTTAACTTAGCGCCATTCATCCCGGAAACGTTTTTTATTGGTCACTGGTAATTGACCATTGATCATTGAAAACAGCTGCGGAATATCCCTGGCAAACATCAGATACAGGCAGGGTACCAGCAGCAGCGAAATGGCGGTGGCGGCGAGAATGCCGTAGCCCAGGGAAATGGCCATCGGGATCATAAACCGCGCCTGCACCGAGGTCTCAAAGATCATCGGCGTCAGCCCGCAGAAGGTGGTCACGGTGGTGAGGATGATCGGACGGAAGCGGCGCGCGGCAGCCTGTTTGATCGCATCGGTGACCGGCGTACCCCCGGCGCGCAGGCGGTTGCCGTACTCGATCATCACCAGGGTGTCGTTGATCACCACCCCCGCCAGCGCCACCATGCCCAGCAGGCTCACCATACTCAGGCCATAGCCCATCAGCAGGTGGCCCAGCAGCGCACCGATCACCCCAAAGGGAATGGCCACCATCACCGTCAGCGGCTGGATATAGCTTTTCAACGGGATCGCCAGCAGCAGGTAAAGCGCGGCCATGGTGAGGGAAAAGGTGAGGCCCAGGGAGGCCAGGCCCTCGCGCTCCTCCGCCTGGCGCCCCTGGTAGGAAACCGCCAGCCCGGCAAACTCCGCCTGCAATTGCGGGATGGCGCTGCGGTTCAGTTCGTTGATCACCAGCGCCGCCTGGTCCGGCGGTTCCACATTGGCGGTCACTGTCATCACCCGCCGGCCCTCGCGGCGGCTGATGGTGGCATAGGCGCGGCCCTTGTCCACTTCCACCAGGTCCGGCAGCGGCAGCCAGAGGCCGTTGCCGGCGCGGATCATGATGCTGGAGACATCGTCCAGGGAAATCCGCTCGGATTCCGGCAGGCGCACCATTACCTTCACCTGATCGCGTCCGCGCTGCTGGCGCATGGCCTCGGCGCCGTACAACGAGGTGCGCAGTTGTCGGCCGATCTCCTCGGCGGAAAGGCCGAGGCTTTTCGCGGTTTCCGTCAGGGTCAGGTCCAGCTGCTGCTTGCCCAGGGAGACGCCCGCATCGATATCGCTGACGTTGGGGAAATCCTTCAGCACCGACGCCAGCCGTTGCGCTGCCGCCTCCAGGGTACTAGTGTGCGTATGGCGCAGCTCCACGGTGAGCGCGGCGCCGGCGCCGGGGCCGCCGCGGTCGGCGGCGAAGCTGGAACTCAGCGCACCGGGCACGGGGCCCACTGCGCGGCGCCAGTCGCGCACGAATTCGCCGGTGGTGAAATCGCGCTGGTCCGACGGGGTGAAGTAGACATCCACCCGCACTGCGTCGCCATTCACCAGGCCGCGCATGCCGAGGAAAGCCCGCTTGCGCTCGCCCTCCTCCAGCAACCGGTTGGCGGCCTGCATGATCTGCGCCCGCGCCTTTTCCAGCTGCTGTTCGGCGGTGCCCGGCGGGAAGGTGACTGCCACCCGTCCGGAATCCCGTTCCACCCTGGGCATCAGGGTGAAACCCATGCGCCCGCTGGCGGCGTAGCCGCCCACTACCAGGAGGGTGGCGATGGCCACGGCGATGGTGGTGTAGCGGTGGCGTACGCAGAGGTCGAGCAGCGGTTTGAAGCGAACCTCCACAAAGCGGTCCAGGCTGCGCGCGATTATTTTCTGGCGCGCGGCGATGCGCCGCGTCCAGCGGTTCCTGTACCCCCGGCGGGAATGGGCGAGGTGCGAAGGCAGGATAAACAGCGCCTCCACCCAGGAAATGATAAATACCGAGCCCACCACAAAGGGAATGATGCCGAAGATCTTGCCCATAAAACCGGGCAGGTACATCAGCGGGATAAAGGCGACGATATTGGTGAGAATGGCGAAGGTCAGCGGTACCGCCACTTGGCGCGCGCCGGCTATGGCGGCCTGCATATTGCTGTAGCCCAGGCGGCGCCACTCGTAAATATTTTCCCCGGCGATGATCGCGTCGTCCACCACGATGCCCAGCGCGATAATAAACGCGAACATGCTCACCATATTGATGGAGATATCCAGCGCGGGCAGAAACAACAGTGCGCCGAGAAAACTGGTGGGAATACCCAAAGTTACCCAGAAGGCGAGGCGCAGTTCGAGAAACGCGCCCAATACCACGAACACCAGCAGCAGGCCGATAAAACCATTTTTCAACAGCAGCGACAGGCGCTCCTTGAAAATTTGCGAGTCGTCGTCGCGGATGCTGATATGCACCCCCGGCGGCAGCGACAGGCGCGCCTCGTCCAACACCGCGCGGGTGGCCTCGCTGATGCTCATCGGTGTCTGGTCGCCCACGCGATAGACATCGATGCCCACTGCCGGCTCGCCGTTGTAGACCATGTTGCGCGGCTCATCCACCAGCGCGTCGCGAATGGTGGCGATATCCTTCAGCCGCACCGTGCCGCCACCGCTGCCCCGGGCGACGACGATATCGCCGAACTCCCGCGCCCAGTCGCGGCGCTCGGTCACCCGCACCAGAATTTCGCCCGCGGTGGATTTCACCCCGCCGGCGGGCACATCCACCGCCGCGTTGCCAATCAACTGCGCGATGTCCCGCAGGGTCAGGCCGTAGCGACGCAGGTCGTCCCGGCGCACCTCCACCGCCACCTCGAAATCGCGAACGCCAGAGGCGGAAAGCTGGGTGATATCCGGGTGGGCTTCCAGCTTGTCGTACACCTGCATGGCGACGTCGCGCAGGGTGCGTTCGTCCAGGTCGCCGTGGATCACCAGATCCATCACGTCCCGCTTGCGCTCTGCCAGACTCACCCGGGGGCGCTCGATATCGGAGGGAAAGGTGCTCACCCGGTCGATGGCCTGCTGCACATCCTGGTACACCTGGTTGGCGTTGGCGTCCTCATCCAGTTCCAGAGTGAGGGAGGCACTGCCTTCCGAGGCGGTACCGCGCATCTCCTTGATACCGACGATGCCCTGCACCGCCTGTTCCGCCGCCACCAGCACGCCGCGCTCCACCTCCCCGGGGCTGGCGCTGGGATAGGAGATCTGCACCGAGACCATATCCAGACTGAACTCGGGGAAGACCTCTTTTTTGATAATCAGGGAGAAAACCAGACCGCCGAGGATAAACACCAACATCAGCAAGTTGGCAGTGACGTGGTTGTGGGTCATCCAGGCGATGGCGCCGCCGCGGGTTTCCACCGGTGGGCGCAGGGCCCGGGGATGCTGCCGGGTGTCGCTCATCCCCGCTCTCCCCGCGCCGCTTTCGCCGCCGGCTCGCGCGGTGTGCCCGGCCGCCCTTCACTACCAGGCGGCCCCAGCTCGGGCAGTGTTTCCCCGCCCTTTTTGTCTTCGCCAGACAGGCGCACCGGCATACCGTCGGTGACCGCGGACAGGCGGGTGGTAACCAGGGTTTCGCCGCCGTCGAGGCCGCTCTCCAGCACCGCGTAGTCCCCGCTCAGGTAGGCGATCTCCACCGGCTGAATACGGATACGGTTTTCCTGCACCTGCCACACCCGGTCGCCGTCCTGTACTGCGGTGAGCGGCACGCGCACGCGCTCCTCGCCGGTGCGCCCGGTGATCTCCACCCGCGCCAGGTCGTTGAGCAACAGTTGCGGCTGGGCCGGGTCGTCCAGCGACAGCGGGTCCGGCAGCTCCACCAGCACCCGCGCCAGCCGGCCCTGCTCTTCCAGAACCGGGATCAGGCGCACGAACTCCGCCTGGCGGAACCGCCCTTTCGGCCACTGGCTGCCGTGGATACGCACCTCCGGGTCCGGCCCGCCCAGTCGCGCCAGTTGCCCGGCCGGCACTTCCACCTCCACCTGGAAGCGGTCGGCGCCGGCCAACTGGTAGAGCACCGTTCCCGGGGCCACCCGGTCGCCCATATCGACACTGCGGCTCACCAGCAGTCCGGTGAACGGCGAGCGGATTTCCGTCAGGCGCAGGTCCCGGCGGGCGAGACTGACTTGCGCCTCCGCCGACTCCACCCGCGCGCGCGCGGCGGCCAGTTGCGGCTCGCGCAGCACCAGAGCGCGATCCGCATCCGGCAGCGAGGAGCCCAGCAACGCGTACTCCTCCTCGGCCACCTGGCGCTGGCCTTCCTCCTGCTGCAATTCCGCGCGGCGCTCCGCCAGGGTGCTGCGCGCCGTCTGCAGGGCCAGTTGATAAGGTTCGGCGTCGATGCGCAGCAGCAGTTGGTTTTTCTCCAGGGTGGAGCCCGGGCCCAGGTCGTAATCGAGCCAATCCACACGCCCCTCCACCTGGGGCTGCAGTTCGACAAACTCCCGCGCCGATACCTTGCCCACGGCCTTCACGGTGAGCGGGAAGCGGCCGCGCTCGGCCTCCACCACATCCACCACCGGCGCCGGGGCGGTCCGCGCACCGCGGCTCACCGTGGGCTTCTCACGCAGCAACCAACTGGAGACCAGCAGCGCCAGCAACAACAGCAATACCGGAAGCGCGAAGTTCCAGTTGATTCGTTTCAGCATCTAGCTCTCCTGTGAATGGCGATAGATCGAGCACCATCATTTATGCGAAGGCTCAGACCTGAATGCCGCTAAGCTAAGGGGCGGGCATTTTTGTAGGGTGGATAAGCGAAGCGCATCCACCAGAAGCCGGCTGCTGGAGTGGTGGATGCGCTTCGCTTATCCACCCTACATCGGGCCAATCGCGCTTAACTTAGTGCCATTGGGCTCGGACCTGAATAACGGAAACCGCTCAACTCTCCTCCGCCCGGTACAACTCCAACTCCACTGGTTCCGCAACCGGCAGGTCCTCCATCGGCAAGCCGCCGGACAGGGCGCGGTAGAGGGTTACCCGGTTCTCTATCAGCTCGCGGCGGGCGGTCAGTATCTGCCGCGCCAGGCTCTGTTGGTCATTGGTGGCGGTGAGCACATTGAGGAAGTCCACCGCACCGCGGCTGTAGGCCCGCAGCTGGCGCTCGGCGATCAGCCCGGCCAGGCGCTCCCGCTCACGCAGGTGGTGCAGTCGGTCGAGCACCGCCTGCTCCCGAATCAGCGCCTGCTCCACTTCCGACAGCGCCTGAACGACAACGTTGCGGTACAGCGCCCAGCGTTCCTGCACCACCGCCTCCTGCTGCGCCTGGGCCGAGACCAGTTGGCCGCCGTCGAAGATGACGCCCTCCGCGGTAACGGTGAGGGCGAGCAGCCATCCGTCGAGGATGTCCGCTATGGCGGTGCCACCACCGCTGGCCACCGCACTCAGGCTGATGGCGGGCAGGCGCTCCGCCCACGCCTGGTCGGCGAGATAGTAGCCCTGCAGCAGTTCCCGATGTGCCCGCTTCACATCCGGGCGGCGCAGCAGTAACTGCCCGGGCACACCGGTATCCGGCAGGGCCGGCAGCGTCGGCAGGCCGGTATCGGAGCGCACAAAATCCGGCAGCCGTTCGGCACTGATGCCCAGCAATGCGGCCAGTTGTACCCGCAGAGTCTCGATATCCGTCTCCGCCGCCTGCAGTTCCTGCTCCGACTGCTGTATCAGTTGGCGCTGCTGCAGGACGTCCGCGGCGCTACTGGTGCCGCCACCGAAACGCAGTTCGAGTACCCGCAGGGTTTTGCGATTGGTTTCCAGTTGTCGCCGCAGCAGATCCCGCTGGCCCCACTGCTCGAGCAGTTGCAGCCAGGTATCGGCCACCTCCGCGGCCAGGGTCAGGGCCGCGGTCTGCAGGCTCTCCGCCTGTGCCAACCGGTTCGCGTCCGCGGCCCGGGCGCCGGCGCGAACCCGGCCCCAGAGGTCGACCTCGTAGCCGGCGGCCAGACTGCCGCTCCAGCTGTTGCCCTCGCTCCCGCTGTCCTCGAAATCGTCGCTGGAGAAGCGTTGCTCGGTGTTATCCAGACGCCCGGTGAGCCGCGGCCAGAAACCGGAGCGCGCGCCGCGGGCGGCGGCCTCCGCCTGTTCCAGGCGCCATAAGGTGGCCTGCAGGTCCGGGCTGTCGCGCAGGGCCAGCTGGATCAGCCGGTCCATGACCGGGTCGTCGAAACTGCGCCACCAACGGATACGGCGCTCCGCGCTGCCGGAAGTGCGGAAACTGTCCGGCAGCCCCAGAGTTTCCGCCGGATAATCCGGTGGCAGCGCCGTCTGCGCGCAGGCGGCCAACAGTGGCAGACAAATGACTGTGCTGCGGCGAAAAAACAGTAGGAAATTCACCAAAAAACCAAAGACACCAAGTTAGGAACCAATTTGCGCCTATTATGTAATCCACCCCTGGCACTGCAAGGTAATTTACGGTTGTTTACGCTTAGTAAATGCCCCAACGCGCCGACTTGGGTATCATGCCGGCGCACACGGCCGGCCGGACACCCGGCATACAATACCGGCATACAACAGAGAGAAACGGAAGTAGACGAGAAACCTATGAGCAAACACCAGCCCCTGGCCCACTGGGACGATATCCTGCTACTGGACCGCCAGCTTACCGACGAGGAGCGTATGGTTCGCGACACCGCGCGCGAATACTGCCAGACCCAATTGATGCCCCGCGTACTGGAGGCCAACCGCCACGAGATTTTCGATCGCGAAATCATGACCGAAATGGGCGCACTGGGCCTGCTGGGCTCCACCATCGACGGTTACGGCTGTGCCGGCCTGAACTACGTCTGCTACGGCCTGGTGGCCCGCGAAGTGGAGCGGGTGGACTCCGGGTATCGCTCGGCGATGAGCGTGCAGTCCAGCCTGGTGATGTACCCGATCTCCGCCTACGGCTCCGAGGAACAAAAAGAAAAGTACCTGCCCAAACTCGCCACTGGCGAGTGGGTCGGTTGCTTTGGTCTCACCGAACCGGACGCCGGCTCCGACCCCGGCGGCATGAAGACCCGCGCGAAGAAAGTCGACGGCGGCTACCGCCTCACCGGCTCCAAGATGTGGATCACCAACAGCCCCATCGCCGACGTCTTCGTGGTCTGGGGCAAGGACGACGAGGGCGAGATCCGCGGATTTATTCTCGACAAGGGTATGGAGGGCCTCTCCGCGCCGAAGATCGAAGGCAAATTCTCCCTGCGCGCCTCCATCACCGGCGAAATCGTAATGGACAACGTCTTCGTACCGGAAGAAAACAAATTCCCGGATATCGGCGGCCTGCGCGGCCCCTTCGGCTGCCTCAACCGCGCCCGCTACGGGATCTCCTGGGGCGCCATGGGCGCCGCGGAATTCTGCTGGCACGCCGCCCGCCAGTACGGTCTGGACCGCAAGCAGTTCAACAAGCCACTGGCCCAGACCCAGCTGTTCCAGAAAAAACTCGCCGACATGCAGACCGAAATCGCCCTGGGCCTGCAGGGTTCGCTGCGGGTCGGCCGCATCATGGATGAAGACAAGCACTTCGACCCCACCATGATCTCGCTGATGAAGCGCAACAACTGCGGCAAAGCCCTCGACATCGCCCGCGTCGCCCGCGACATGCACGGCGGCAACGGCATCGCCGACGAATTCCACGTAATCCGCCACGTGATGAACCTGGAAGCGGTGAACACCTACGAGGGAACCCACGATGTGCACGCGCTGATTCTGGGGCGGGCGCAGACTGGACTGCAGGCGTTTTTTTAAAGACGGGACTCGGGACTCGGGACTCGGGACTCGGGACTCGGGACTCGGGACTCGGGAAAGAATACCGGACTTGATGCTAAGGCCCTGATGCCGGGGGCCGTTCGCGAAACGTTTGCCGATGAGGCTGTTGAGCGAACGGCCACCGGCAGCAGGGCCGCCCTGCACTCGAAATGAACCACCCTCCCCACTCCACCGAAGCCGCCCGACACACACTAAAAAACTATGGAACAACTGCTGTACTGGTTCGACCTGATCGGCATAGTGGTCTTCGCCTTTACCGGCGTGCTCGCCGCCGGCCACAAGCAGATGGACCTGTTCGGCGCCGTGGTGCTGGCCTGTGTCACTGCCACCGGCGGCGGCACCATCCGCGATATCATCCTGAACATCCCGGTGTTCTGGCTCCAGGACAGTCACTATCTATGGATCGCCTCGGTCACCGGAGTGGTAAGCTTCTACCTGATCCGCTACCTGCAGGTGCCCATGCGCCTGCTGGCGATCGCCGACGCCATGGGCCTGGCGGTATTTACCGTGATCGGTACGCAAAAAGTGCTGGAGCTGGGGCACTCTCCGGCCATCGCCATTGTGATGGGCGTGATGACCGGCACCTTCGGCGGCCTGATTCGCGACATCCTGTGTGGCGATATTCCCCTGTTGCTGCGCCGCGAGATCTACGCCACCGCCTCTCTCAGCGGCGCCGCGATCCTGGTCGTGCTGGACGCCACCGGCGCAGTGCCCGGGACGATGGTGGTGGGCATTGCCGTGCTGGTTACCCTGTTCATCCGCCTCGCCGCACTGCGCTGGAACCTGTCCGCACCCATCGCGCGTATAGGTAATAACTGAGAAACCCAATTAATCAAAGGTAATAACACGGTGCGCAATTCCCCGCAAAAAAGCATTTTTCCCCTCGCCCTCTGCCTGGTGCTCGCCGCCTGCGGGCGCGAGTCGCAACAGGAAAAGGAAGCCGAAGATCCCGCGCGCCTGATACCCAAACCCTGCTGGTTCGAAACTGACAACAGCTGGCCCACCACCCAGTGCTACATGATGGAAGTGCCGGAGAACTACGCCAAGCCGGAGGGCCGCAAGATCCAGTTTCCGGTTGTGCGCTTTCACGCCACCGAAGCGGACCCCGCCAAACTGCCCCTGCTGCACCTCGGCGCCGGGGGCCCCGGCGCAAGCCTGGGACTGGAACCGGAAAACGCCAGCGAATGGCTGTGGGCCAATTACGCGGACATGACCGTCGAAGACGGCCGCGACCTTATAGTGATGGACCCCCGGGGCACCGGCATGGCCAAACCCCGCCTGTCCTGCGACGAATTTATCGAAGATGCCGAGACCGCTTTCCAACGCGACCTCTCCCCCGAGGAGGAGGCCCGGGTCTTCACCTACAGCATGGAGCGCTGCTACAGCCGCCTGAGCAAAATTGCCGACCTTTCCCAGTACAACAGCGCCATCGTGGCGCAAGACGTCGAGGCCCTGCGTCGCCAGTTGGGTGTGGAAAAACTCAACCTGTACGGCGTCTCCTACTCCTCCCGCTACGCCCTGACCGTTGCCCGGGACTATCCGCAATCAGTGCGCGCCCTTGTGCTCAACAGCGCCGTCTTTCCGGAGATCATCTACACCCAACAACTGGCGAAAGACACCCTGGAAGCCTACCAGCGGGGACTCGCACACTGCCGCGACGACAAACTGTGCAACAGCCGCTACCCAGACCTCGGGAGACGCCTGGAAGCCCTGGTACAGGACCTGGATGAAAAACCGCTCACCGTACCGGTCAAGCACATGTATTCCCAGGAAGAGTATCCCTTTGTGCTCACCAGCCAGCGCCTGCTGAGACTGCTCTTCCAGGCCCTGTACAACGAGGATTTCTACGGCGAGCTGCCCCTCGTGATCGATGCCCTGGAAAACCGCAACAGCGAACACGAACCAACGCAGGCGGCCATCGTCAGTTTCATGAATATCATCCTGGACCCCAACTTTGGGGACGCCGCCGGGGTCAGCCACTTCTGCTACGAAGAGGCGCCTTTCGTGGACTTCGACAAGGCACTCAAAAGAGCGGCGGAAAGCGGTGTGCTCGGTGGTACGGTGCGCACCGATCTCGAACTGCTGCAGATGCAATGCCGCATCTGGGCCATCCCCTCCGCCCCCCTGGCGGAGTCCCAGGCTGTAGAGACCCGGGTACCGATACTGCTCCTGCACGGCGGCCTGGACCCGGTACTCTCGGCGGAAGATGCCGACAGGGCCCGGCGCAGTCTTCCCAATCATCAGTGGCTGCTGTTTCCGAAACTGGCCCACGACGTGATCTCGGCCAGCGACTGTGCGGAAATGGCCGCGGCGCGTTTCCTCGACTCCCCCTCGGAAGAACTGTCGGAACCGGTCAGTCAGTGCCGCAAGGAGGAAATGGCGCGACAGGCAGCCCCGGGCGAGGGTGAAACACCACCCAATCAGGCAGACAACAGCCAGCCATCGACGGACAATCACTAAACGGAAAGGGGCGGCGGCATTCTTCCCGACTCATTGATTGTTGGCCTTTGATCACTGATCATTAACCGTCATCAGAACAAGAATCGGCGAAGACATGAGCGCTCAGGCGGCGATAGAAGTTTTTGAACTGGCGGAAATTCTCCACCACCGACAGGTGGTGGTACTCGACTGCCGGTACGACCTGGCGGAGCCCTACGCCGGCGAGCAGCGATTTCGCGAAGGGCATATTCCCGGCGCCCGCTATGCCAGCCTGCACCGCGACCTGTCCGCTCCCGTCGGCCGCTACGGCGGCCGCCACCCGCTGCCGGACCCACAACAGTTTCAGCAGTTCGCCCGCCGCGCCGGTATCTCCCGGGACACCCGGGTCATCGTCTACGACGACCAACGCCTGGCCTTTGCCGCGCGCGCCTGGTGGCTGCTGCGCTACTTCGGCCACGAACAGGTATCCGTCCTCAACGGCGGCCTGCGGGCCTGGCGCGAGGCCGGCCTGCCACAGGAATCCGGGGACGGCATGGCACCCGCGCAAAGCGGTGGTCTGACCTGCCGACCACAGAGCCACCTGGTCATCGGCTACGGGCCGCTCCATGGGGGCATGGAAAATCCCCCCTGGCAACTGGTCGATGCCCGCGATTCAAAACGCTTTCTCGGTACCGAGGAACCCATAGATCCCATCGCCGGCCACATTCCCACCGCCATCAACAAACCCTGGCAGTGTGTAACCGACGACAGCGGCATGCTTAAAAGCATCGCGGAACTGGCCGCGCACTGGCGGGACATCCCCGCGGACAAGCAGCTGGTGCACTACTGCGGCTCCGGTGTGACAGCCTGCGTCAATCTCTTCTCACTGCACCTGATCGGCCGCAACGATACCCTGCTCTACGCCGGGAGCTGGAGCGACTGGTGTGCGCATATACTGCATCCAGATAACAGTGATCAATCAACACAGATAAGCGAAACCGAACCGCTGATCATGGGATCACTGATCACTGATCACTGATCAGACAAACCCCGGTACCTGCCAGCCCGCAGTAGCCACCGGGGTTCTTGGCCAGGTACTGCTGGTGACCCTCTTCCGCGTAGTAGAAAGTCGGCGCCGGACCTATCTCGGTGGTGATGCCCCCCCGCCCTCTATCCTCCAGCGCCCGCTGGAACTGCGCCTCGCTTTCCCGCGCCTCGTGCAACTGCTCCTCGTCGTAACAGTAGATGCAGGAGCGGTACTGGGTGCCCAGGTCGTTGCCCTGGCGCATGCCCTGGGTGGGGTCGTGCTGTTCCCAGAAGGTGCGCAGCAACTGCCGGTAGCTGATCTTCTCCGGGTCGAACACCACCAGCACTACTTCCGCATGACCGGTGCCGCCGCTGCAAACCTCCCGGTAGGTGGGGTTGAGAGTACTGCCGCCGGCGTAGCCCACGGCGGTGCTGTAGACACCGTCCATCTCCCAGAAGAGCCGCTCGGCACCCCAGAAGCATCCCATGCCGAATATCGCCTTCTCCATGTCCTCGGGAAAGGGCTCCACCATGGTGTGGCCGGAGACGTAGTGCTTTCCACTGATGGGCATGGGTTCCTCGTGGCCGGGGAGCGCCTCTTCCGGAGTGGGAATAGTAAACTTGTCGTAGTGCACGAAGTTTCCTCAAAAGTTGATAGTCGGCTCTCATTTGCAGGATAGGCACGCAGCGTGCCCATCGGGGCATGTCGTCGAAGCGAAGTTCACCCCTGGGAGGCCTCCATGATACAGCCGGAGGCCTTCATCGGCCGGCTTACCGACCACTCCCGGTAATCCGCGCCCAGCTTTTCCTCCGCCCGCTCCGCCAGCCGGCGGAAAGGCGTCCGCCCCGGGTCGGCCAGGATCACGCGGCCGACGCCGGCGCGCAGCGCGCGGCGGGTGAGATTGTACAGCGGCTTTTCCAACTGATCCCAGAAGCAGATATCAGTGCCGATCAGCGCGTCGAACCCGCTGAGATCGGTTTCCCGGATTTTTTCATAGCGGCACCGCCAGGTATCCACCACCACACCGTTCAATTCCGCGTGGTAGTTCACGAACGGAAACACACTGGGATCCGCGTCCAGGCCGGTGACCCGGGCCCCAAAGTGTTTTGCGCAGAATATACCGCCCAGGCCCCAGCCGCACCCCAGGTCCAGCACCCGCGCGCCCTTTTTCAGCGGGTTGCGCTTCAGGTAGTCCATGGTGAGGCAGGAACTTTTCCAAAACTTGTTGCCATGCAGGCTGGGGTCCCCCGCCTCCCGGCGCAGGCGGCGCATATCCGGATGGGCATTCTGTCGAACGGTAAGTCCGAACAAACTTCGGCTGAGGTTGCTGGAAGCCATGTCGGTTCTTCGTCTCCTTCTTTCTTGGTTTGCGCAAAAGACAAGGTAATAACTGCCAATAGATGCCAGTGTACCGCTAAATCCCCGCCGCTTCAGTGAGCCGGGCTGCTTTTATCGCGAAAGAAATAATCCAGCACGCCTGAAACACAGGGACTGGTGTGAAACAGAAAAATGCATACGGAGATTTTCTCTCCGCGGCATACGCATCGACATCTGATATCCTGTTGGGCCGAATGACTAAATCAGAGAGAACACCTTGGCTCGTATCGTCCTGCTGATCGCCGTCGGCATCGTCGCCTGGCTGGCGTGGCAAAAATTCAAAGCCAGCCACCCCGAGGAACGGCGCAAGCTGTTGCTGCAATGGCTGTTGATCGGTGTGGCCCTGCTGGCGGTGGTGCTGGCCATCAGCGGCCGCCTGCACTGGGTGGCCGCCGCCGTCGCCGTGGTGCTGCCGGTGCTGGGACGGGGCCTGAGCTGGCTCGGCCGCCACCTGCCCTGGCTGGCGCCTCTGATCGCCAGGCACGCCAGCGCCCGGAGGGGAAGACAGCAGGAAGAAGCGGGCGTGAACCCTCCCCTCACCACTGGCGAAGCCCGCCGGATTCTCGGCGTCGACGAGGATGCCGGCCGCGAGGAAATCGTCAGCGCCCACCGCCAGCTGATCCAGAAGCTCCACCCGGACCGGGGCGGCAACGACTACCTGGCCTCGCGCATCAATGCCGCCAAGGAGCTGCTGCTCAGGGAACTGGAATAAAGCGGCCTCCATTAGGAGAGCCTGATCTGAAACAGAGTATCTACGGCAACCGGCACAGCAGATGCACATAGCGCGCCAGTTGCCGGTAGGGCTCAAGGCGGGAATATTCCAGCTCCTTGTCCACGATCGCCGCGGCGGGCAGCTTCTCGCGAATCGCGGGGGTCATAAAATCGTGGAAACAACGGATGCCGCTGTGGGCGACGATGGAAAAGCCCGCCTGTAGCAGCCAGTCCTGCACCCACTCCAGTTTCAAAGGGTTCTGCGGTGTGAGGCTGCCCGGATGTCCACCCCAGTGGCCGCTTTGAATATTGCGCTCCAACTGCCGGAAACTGCCCCGCTGCAGCAGGCGGAATTCCAGCGCGCGGCGGTTGTAGAAAGTGAGCGACAAATGGCCGCCGGGCTTTAACAGCGTCGCCAGCTGTTGCAGCGCAATCCGCGGTTGTTCCAGCCATTCCAGTACCGCGTGGCAGAGCACCAGGTCGCTGCCGCGCACCTCCTCCAGCTCCGGCAACCCCTGCAGCGGCTGATGCAACAGTATTACCCGCTCCCCCAGGCCCCGCGCGGCCAACTGCTCTCCAGCCTGTTCCAGCATTTGCGCGGAGATATCCGCCAGGTAGACACGGTGCCCCCCCTCCGCCAGATCCATTGCGAACTGACCCTGGCCGCCGCCGGCATCCACCACCTTCAGCTCACCGCTGTCGCACAGCAGCGGCGCCAGGTCCCGATTCAGTACCGCCAGGCGGATATCCCCCTTGAGGCCGCCATAGATGCGCTGCCTGAAGCGGTGCGCCAGATCGTCGAAATTGCGGTCGGTCATCGATTACCTCCGGTTTGAAGTGCCGCCGAGTGTACGACTGCTTCGCCCCGCTGCAAATCTCCACAATATCAAATGATAATTATTTGCATTTAGATTAGCTTGTGTTAATTTATCGCACCTCAATTTGCCACCCGAGACGAACTAAGGACAACTCCCAGTGAATTCTGCAAAGCACCTTCTACCCATCGCCATTGCCCTGCACAGTGCAACCGCTGCCGCCGCCGACAGCGTGGAAGAGGAAGTCGTGGTCACCGGCCGCGCACAGGAATTCTATTTGGAGAGCGAAACCCGCGTTGGCACCAAGGTCGCCACCGATATCATGGATATTCCCCAGTCCGTACAGGTGCTCAGCGCACAACTGATGCGCGACCAGGCAGCGCGTCAGGTGACCGACCTCTACCGCGCGGTGGCTGGGGTCAGCGAGTTCAGTTATTCCGGGGTGACCTTCCGCGGCTTCCGGGACGATGAGAACGTCTTCTACGACGGTGTACGCGGCGACCCCTACTCCGGGTTCGGCGTGCCCCAGCTGTTCAACTTCGAGCGGGCGGAAATCCTCAAGGGCCCCGCCGGCGCCCTCTACGGCGGAGGCGAGCCGGGCGGCACCATCAACTATGTGTCGAAAAAGCCCCGCTTCGAGGAAGAGATCGAAGTCAACCTGACTATGGGCAACTACGATCGGCTCGGCGGTTCCGTCGATACCACCGGTGGCTTGAGCGAATCCGTCGCCTACCGCTTCGGCGCTTTCTACGAGGAACAGGATAGCTTTCGCAACCACGCCGACGCCGCCAACCAGGAGGTGGCCGGCGGCCTGTTGTTCGAACTGGCAGAGAACACCCGGCTGACCACCACCTTCGACTACATTAAGCAGGACCTGGGAGGCAACCGGCTGCGCGGCGTACCGGTGGACGACGACGGCAACTTTCTCGTCGACCGCTCCTACAACGCCAACGAAAAGGGTGATTTCCAGGATCTGGAAGCGCTGGTGTTACAGGCCACCCTGGACCACCAGTTCAGCGAAAACCTGAGCCTCAGCGCTACCCTGCGCCAGTTGGACAACGAGCGCGACCAGCAGTACCACGAATCCCGCGGCTGGGTGGATGTGAACGGCGACGGCGAAGCGAATATCGATGACGGCACCATCAAGCGCGAGTACCGCAAACAACACCGGGAGAACGCCGAGACCAGCCTGACCGCGGATTTCGTCTACACCCTCGACACCGCCTCCATCGGTCACCAGATACTGTTCGGCGGCGACTATCACAAGGTGGACACCGAGTACGATTACTTCCGCGCCCGCTACGAAGCGGACGGCGTGGGCAACCTGAATATTTTCGAGCTGAACTACGGCGAAACCGACCCCAGCACTTATAACCTGCGGAATATGGGCAGCGACGGCGCAAAATCCGATCGCTACAGCGTCTACCTGCAGGACCAGATGGAACTGGGCCCGCGCTGGTCCGCGCTGGTCGGCGTACGCCACGACACCTTCGAGGATACCTCCAAAGCCTCCGGCCACCACTTCGAAGACAGCGCCCTGGTCCCCCGCGCCGGCCTGGTGTTCAAGCCGATGGATCACACCGCTCTCTATCTGAACTACTCCGAGAGCTTCAATCCCGTCGAGCTGTACCAGCAGGAAGACGTGCGTGACGTGGGCAGACTGGACCCGGAAACCGGCAACCAGATAGAGCTGGGGATGAAAAACGAGTGGCTCGACGGCAGCATGATGACCACCCTCGCCGTCTACACCATCACCAAAAAAGACGTGACCATGGATGACGGTGGCCCCGGCGACGGCATCCCGGCGCTGATCAATGTGGGCAAAGTGGAGAGCCAGGGCTTCGAGGCCACCCTGGTGGGCGACCTCGGCGACAGCTGGACCATCACCGCCAACTACGCCTACAACGACACCCGGAAGGTGAAGGGCGCGGAGGGACAATACCTAATCAACACCATCATCGAAAACGGCCGCTTCCGCGACCGCTTCGCAAACGCCCCCCGGCACCAGGCGGGACTATGGAGCCGCTATGACTTCCCCTCGATCAACTCGTCGATCGCTTTCGGCGCCGACTACGTCAGCGAACAATTCAGCTTCAACGGCCAGCGGGTCAAACCGTTCACCGTGTTCGACCTGAGCTGGAGCACCGCCTGGAACGACACCCTGGTGCAGGTGAACGTGAAAAACCTTCTCGACAAGGAGTACGCGGTCAGCGGCTTCAACGAGCGCAACGGACACTTCCCCGGGGATCCGCGGGAACTGGTGGTGCAGGTCACGCAGAATTTTTAGCCCGGGAGCGCGGAGCTCCAGCTCCGCTTGCGGGCCGCAGGCCCGCCTTTCGGGACTCGGGACTCGGGACTCGGGACTCGGGACTCGGGACTCGGAAAGATTGTAGGGTGGATAAGCGACAGCGCATCCACCCTACCACCGGGGAAAGAACAACTGACCTCGATGCGAAGGTCCTGATACCGGGGGCTTTTTGCGGGACCGTATGAGACAGGGATGTCGATTACGAGCGTACAGGGACGTATTTAAGGGGGCGCCCAGCCCGTGTCCCGCAAACACCCCCGGCAACAGGGCCGCAACTGAGCTGGCCGGGAAAACCAGGCTGATTGACAACACAATGGCTATTGACCGCCTTAAATGGTACCGCCTGCACAGTTGGGCCGGACTGAAACTCTCGCTGCTGCTGAGCTTCGTGCTGGTCACCGGCACCCTGGCCACCGTCTCCCACGAGATCGACTGGCTCTTCAATCCGGCGATGCGCGTCCAGCCACCGGTGGAGCCGGTGGAATACCATTGGGAAAAGTTCTACCGAAGCGCCCGCGCCGCCTACCCCCAGGCGCAGCTGCTGAATATCGACGCGCCCGTGGATTCCCAGTTCGCCGCGGAGGTGGTGGCAATGGACTCCTCCGGCGAGCGCTTTCGTATTTACCTGGACCCCACCACCGGCCAGGTCACCGGCACCGGCCGCTGGAACAACTGGCAGCGCTTTTTCCGCCAGACCCACCGCCACCTGATGCTGCCACTCACCCTGGGCATCACCATCGTCTGCTCAACGTCATTTCTGCTGGTAATCGTGCTGGTCACCGGCATCGTCTGCTACCGGGGCTGGTGGAAGGGTTTCTGGAAAATCCCCCGCCGGGAACAACCGCGCGCCGGCAAAAGGCGGGGCAGGCAATCCCGCCGCTTCTGGGGCCAGATGCACCGGCTCCTCGGCGTGTGGAGCCTCTGGTTTATCGTCCTGATCGCCATTACCGGCATCTGGTACCTGCTGGAGCGCTGGGGCCTGAATGCCCAATACCCTCCTCCACTCACCCTGGGCGGCGCCACCAGCCTGGAACAACCCGCCGCGGAAACCCTGGCCGGAACGGTGGCCGCCGCCAAACACCTCTACCCGGAACTGCGCATCCGCTCGATACAGCTGCCCCGCAGCGCGGAAGATACCCTGAAACTCACCGGCCAGGCGGACGCGCTGCTGGTCCGCAACCGGGCCAACCACCTGGCCTTCGACCCGCGCACTGGCGAACACCTGGAAACCCGCCGGGGCGACCGGCTGGGTTTTCACCTGCGTGTCTCCGAGGCCGCCGATCCGCTGCACTTCGGTACCTTCGGCGGGCGAATTACCAAATGGACCTGGTTCTTCTTCGGCACCCTGCTCAGCGCCCTGGCGATCAGCGGCGTCTATCTTTACGGGCTGAGAACGGTTAACTCCGCACGCGCCGCCAATGGCAGCTGGCATTTCGCCTGGCGCGATATGGGGCGCTGGAAATGGTTGGCGGGGTTGTTAGTGGGGTTGTGTTTTGGGATGACTGCGGTGTTGTTTTCCTGGCTCCCCAACCTTGTAGGAGCGGCCCATGGCCGCGATCGGCCTGTGG
>NZ_JBOFOC010000046.1:0-8329 GCF_051659245.1 Microbulbifer sp. | reverse complement strand
AATGCCACAGTTATTCATGTCAGTCCCCTTCTGGTTTAAGGCGCTTAGCGACCTTGTGTTTCAAAACTCAACCAGTTTAGGGGACTGACCTCCTACTGAGCTAGATCTTGGCTCGCCGCTTTATTACATCTCCTACAAGCGGGCCTGCGGCCCGCAAGCCGAGCTGGAGCTCGGCGCTCCCAGGTATAAAAAAAACCGCGCGGCTGCGCGGTTTTTTCGCCGGTAATCGATGTGTCCTGTCAGGCCTCCATCGCCACCCGCACTTTCTTCATCGCATTCTTTTCCAACTGGCGGATGCGCTCGGCGGAGACGCCGTACTTGTCCGCCAGTTCGTGCAGGGTGGACTTTTCGTCGCTCAGCCAGCGCGCCTGGATAATATCGCGGCTGCGCTCGTCCAGCTGTTCCAGCGCAGAGGCCAGGCTGCTGAGATTGGTGTCCTGCCAGTTGTCCCGCTCCAGTTGGGCCGCCGGGTCGTAGCGGCGGTCCTCCAGGTAGTGGGCGGGGGCCTGCCAGGCGGTGTCCTCGTCCTCGTCCACGCCGGCATCAAAGGCGGCGTCGTGGGCGGACAGGCGGCCCTCCATCTCGTGCACGTGGGCCACGTCCACATTGAGGTCCTCGGCCACCGCCCTGGCCTCGTCGTTGGTGAGCCAGGCCAGTTTCTTCTTCTGCCCGCGCAGATTGAAGAACAGCTTGCGCTGGGCCTTGGTGGTGGCGATCTTCACGATGCGCCAGTTGCGCAGGATAAACTCGTGAATCTCCGCTTTGATCCAGTGCACCGCGAAGGACACCAGACGCACGCCCTTTTCCGGGTTGAAGCGCTTGACCGCCTTCATCAGGCCGACGTTGCCCTCCTGGATCAGGTCCGCCTGATTGAGGCCGTAGCCGGAATAGGACTTGGCGATATGCACCACGAAGCGCAGATGGGACAACACCAGCTGGCGCGCGGCGTTGAGGTCTTCGCGGTAGTAGAGGTCTTCCGCCAGGCGCTTCTCCTCCTCGGCGGACAGCACCTCAAAGCTGCTGACCGTCTGGATATAGGCGCCCAGATTGGCGCCCGGAGACAACATATGGACTGGCTGCAGGCTGGTTCCCATTCAGGTCTCTCCTTCTGAAAACTCGATCACCGGTTGACTCCCCGGCTGCCGGCGCTTGCGCGCGGCAAATTGGCTTCAGTGTAGCACTTGCGCGGCCGCCTTAGGAAGCCCGCGCAGGACCGGTGCAATGTGTTGATATCCGGGGCCTTAGAGGGGTTATCCACAGCCGGGGTTCCGTCCTCGCGCAGCCTTTACCTTTCTTATCCTTCAGCGCGGCTCTATCGCTTTGATATGCCGCGCCACCGCCACCCAGGCACCGAGCAGGCCCAGCAGCGCGGCGCCGCCGGTGAGCGCCAGCAGATAGCTGAAGCCGGGACCGCGCAGCGCGTAGCCGCTATCGTAGGAAGAGGCCAGGGCGGATACCGGGCCGGACAGCAGCGCCGCGCCGCCGCTCACCAGCAGCCAGGCGAGCAGGCCGCCGGCGACACCGTAGCAGAGGCCGCTGTACAGGAAGGGCCGACGCACGAAGGCGTCGGTGCCACCCACCAGTTTGACCACCAGTATCTCCTCGCGACGGCTCTCGATATGCAGGCGGATAGTGTTCACCACCACCAGCAGCACCCCCAGCGCCAGCAGCAGCGCCAGGCCGGCGGACAGCCGCCGGCCCAGCTCGGTCAGTTGTGCCAGGCGCTGGACCCAGGCCATATCCAGCACCACCGCGTCGGTGAGCGCGCTGTCGCGCAGCTGGCCGGCCAGGGCCTCCAGCCGGTCGCTGGCGGTATCCCGCGGGCGCACCAGCAGCACCGCCGGCAGCGGATTGGCGCCCAGCCCCGTCAGCGCGTCGCCCAGCCCCGAGGCCTGCTGGAATTCCCGCAGCGCCTCCTCCGGGGAGATATAGGTGACCTCGGCCACAGCGGGATCGGCGCGCAGTTCGCCGGCAAAGGACTGCACCGCAGTGTCGCGGGCGTCCTTGTGCAGAAATACCGAGATCTGCGGCTGGCCGTCCCAGCCGGCCACTGCGCGCTGGAAGTTGAGCAGCCCCAGTTGCAGCGCGGCGGGCAGGGCCAGGGCGATGGCGATCACCAGCGCGGTCATGCCGCTGGCCAGCGGCGCGGAGAAAAAGCGCCGCAGGGCCTCTACCGCCATCTCCCGGTGGTGACCGAGCCAGCTGTGCCAGCGATCCCCCAGGCGGGTGCGCGCCGCCACCGCCCCGGTGGGCCTGGGCCTGGCTTCCGGTACCTGTCGCTGCGGCTTGCGGGACGCCCGCTGGGCCTTGTGCGCCGCCTGAGGCGACCTATGGGGTGACTGCTTCACGGCCGGGGACTCCGTCGTAGATCAACTGGCCCGCCTGCAGGGTGAGCACCCGGCGTTTCATGCGCGCGATCAGTTCCAGGTCGTGGCTGGCCACCATCACGGTGACACCCACGGCGTTGAAGTCGGCGAACAGCTGCATGATCTCCGCCGACAATTGCGGGTCAAGGTTGCCGGTGGGTTCGTCGGCCACCAGTATCGCCGGCTTGTTCACCACCGCTCGGGCGATGCCCACCCGCTGCTGCTCGCCGCCGGAGAGCACAATGGGGTTCTGCTTCTCCTTGTGCAGCAGGCCCACCTTGTCCAGCGCCGCGCGCACCCGGCGACCCACCTCGCGTTTGCTGCACCCGGCCACCGACAGCGGCAGGGCGACGTTGTCGAACACATTGCGGTCGAACAGCAGCTGGTGGTTCTGGAATACGATGCCGAGATTGCGGCGGTAGTAGGGGATCTGGCCGTTGCGCAGGCGGCCCAGGTTCTGCCCGGCCACCAGGATACTGCCGCGGGTGGGGCGCTCTATCGCCGTGAGCAGCCTGAGCAGGGTGCTCTTGCCCGCGCCGGAATGCCCGGTGAGAAACACCATGTCGCCGTGCCCGATCTCCAGGCTGACGCGCACCAGGGCGTCCTGGCCGGATTCGTAGCGTTTGTTGACACTGTCAAAGGTAATCATGGGCGAAGGTGATCATGGAATTGCAGCACTATTTTTCTTGTTCTTGCTAGGAGCGGCCCATGGCCGCGATCGATCCATCCGAATTCTCTGGAATCCGTTCGCGGCCATGGGCCGCTCCTACAGGCGAATCAGCCGGGCTCACGTGCGAACAGCGCGGCGACGAATTCCCGCGCCTTAAACGGCTGCAGGTCCTCCGCCTGCTCGCCGACGCCGATAAAGCGTACCGGAATCCCGAACTTGCGCGCCAGGGCAAAGATCACCCCACCCTTGGCGGTGCCGTCGAGCTTGGTCAGCACCAGGCCGGTGACGCCGGCGGCGTCGCGGAACTGCTCCGCCTGGCTGATGGCGTTCTGGCCGGTGCCGGCATCCAGCACCAGCAGCACCTCGTGGGGTGCGCTCTGGTCCAGCTTGCCCATCACCCGGCGCACCTTGGTGAGTTCCTCCATCAGGTTGGACTTGGTGTGCAGGCGGCCGGCGGTGTCGGCGATCACGATATCGATACCCCTGGCCTGGGCCGACTGCACCGCATCGTAGATGACCGAGGCGCTGTCGGCGCCGGTGTGCTGGGCCACCACCGGCACATTGTGGCGCTCGCCCCAGACCTGTAACTGCTCCACCGCCGCGGCGCGGAAGGTGTCGCCGGCGGCCAGCATCACCGACCGGCCCTGGTTCAGATAGCGGTGCGCCAACTTGCCGATGGTGGTGGTCTTGCCCACACCGTTGACGCCCACCACCAGGATCACGAAGGGCTGCTTCGCGGTGTCGATCTCCAGCGGGGCCTCGACGCCGTCGAGCAGGTCCGCCAGCTCCCCCTGCAACGCGTTGTACAGGGCCTCGCCGTCGGCCAGTTCGCGGCGGGATACCCGGTCGGTAAGCCGCTCGACGATCTCCCCGGTCGCCTCCACCCCCACGTCCGCCATCAGCAGGTGGGTCTCCAGTTCCTCCAGCAGATCCTCGTCGATCTCCTTGGCGCCCAGGAACAGGTTGCCCATCCCCTCGGCGAACTGCCCGCTGGTGCGGCTGAGGCCGCGGCGGATGCGGGAGAAAAAGCTCTCCTTCTTCGCCGGCGGCGGTGCGCTTTCGGCAACCGGCTCCGGCCGCGCCGACCCGGCGGGCTGTCGGGGTTCAGGCGCGGCGGGTTCCTCCGCCGGCGCTGATTCAGGGGCTGCCTCTTCGGCCTCGGTTTTGCCGGGCTGGGGCTGCTTTTTGCGCAGGAAGTCAAAGATCATTCGTGAGTCCGGATGTACCGCTTGCAGAAAGGCGCTAATCTTAGCACCGCTCCAGCCCCCACACAGCCGTTATAGAGAATCGCCTTGGCCAGAAGCCCCTCGCGCAAATCCGCCTCCCGGCCCCTGTCCCAGCTGCGCATCATCGGCGGACGCTGGCGGGGGCGCAAACTGCAGTTTGCGCCGGTCGCGGGCCTGAGACCCACCGGCGACCGGCTGCGCGAAACCCTGTTCAACTGGCTGCAGTTTCATTTGCCCGGCGCCCGCTGCCTGGATCTTTTCGCCGGTTCCGGGGCCCTGGGGCTGGAGGCCCTGTCCCGCGGCGCGGCCGGGGTGGACTTCGTCGAGCTGAACCGCGGCGCGGCGCGGACACTGAAGGAGCAGCTGGGCGCACTCCAGGCGCAAAACGGCCGGGTACACTACACTAGCGCGAGCGATTTCCTCGCCCATACGGACACCCGCTACGACATAGTGTTTGTGGACCCGCCTTTTGACGGCGACCTCTGGCAGGAAACGCTGGCCGCCCTCGGCGGGCACCTGGCAAAAAATGCGCTGGTCTATGTGGAGACCCCCCGGGACAAGGTGGTCCTCCCACCGGACGGCTGGCAGATAGCAAAGGAAAAACGGGCGGGGCAGGTGTGCATGAGGCTGTTTTCTGTCGCTGGATAAGAACCAGGGGGTGGCGGTACCTCACGCCTGCTCCGGCAGATTTGTGAGATGGATGCCGATTGCGAGCGCACAGATACGCACTCACAGCGTGTCCCGGAAAGAGGCACCCCTCCCGACCCCGCACCGGCTGCGCAGCACCATAGATCGTAAACAGGCTCTGGGAAAGTCCGTTTGCTGGCTTTCCCGGATTTTGAGCCCGGACCACAAATTGTTTACCATGCGCGTCCCGTTCGGCCCACAGAGCCCAGGTCCATGAAAAAAGTCGTCTACCCCGGCACCTTCGATCCGATCACCAACGGCCACCTGGACCTGGTGCAGCGGGCCTGTCGCCTGTTCGACCACGTGATCGTGGCGGTGGCGGCGAGCACCCGCAAAAACCCGCTGTTCACCCTGGACGAGCGGGTGGACCTGGCCCGACGGGTGCTGGGGGACCTGCCCAACGTGGAGGTGATCGGCTTCGATATCCTGCTCGCCGACCTGGTGCGCCAGCTGAACGCCTACGGAGTTCTGCGGGGCCTGCGCGCGGTTTCCGACTTCGAGTACGAATTCCAGCTGGCCAATATGAACCGCCAGCTGGCGCCGGAGATGGAAAGCCTGTTCCTCACCCCGGCGGAGCACCTCTCCTATATCTCTTCCTCCCTGGTGCGCGAAATCGCCTCCCTGGGCGGCGACGTAACCAAGTTCGTGCCGCCGGCGGTACAGGAAGCGCTGCTGGAGAAATTCCGCTGAAACTGCGCTCCGGCGCTTTCTGATACACTCGGCGCACACCTGTTTGACCGGGAGTTTTCTTGTGCGCAGCCTGCTTCTCGCCGTCGCCGTTTTCCTGCCCACCGCCTTTGCCGAAGAGCCGCAACCGGAAATCGCCACCGGCCGCGGCGAGATCAAATCCGCCAGCGCGCAGGAATATATGGCGGTCACCGCCAACCCCCACGCCAGCCGCGCCGCCGAGCGGATACTGGCCCGCGGCGGCACCGCGGTGGATGCGGCCATCGCCGCGCAAATGGTGCTGGGGCTGGTGGAACCCCAGTCCTCCGGTATCGGCGGCGGCGCCTTTATGCTGAGCTACCGCGCGGACAGCAAAAAACTTCATTACTACGACGGCCGCGAGACAGCGCCCGCAGCGGTGGACGAAAACCACTTTATGCGCGACGGGCAGCCGCGCCCGTTTTTTCAGGCGGTGATCGGCGGCTATTCGGTGGGCGTGCCCGGCGCGGTGCGCATGCTGGAGCTGGCCCACCGGCGCGACGGCAAGCTGCCCTGGAAATCCCTGTTCGAGCCCGCCATCGAGCTGGCGGAGCGGGGATTCGCGGTCTCCCCGCGCCTGCACCAGCTGCTGAAAAGAATGCCCCAGGTGGCCGCGCGCCCGGCCATCGAGGCCTATTTTTTCGACGCCGACGGCGAGCCGCTGCCGGTGGGTCACAGACTGAAAAACCCCGACTATGCGCAGACACTGCGCACCATCGCCGCGAAGGGTGCGGATGCCTTCTACGAAGGGGAAATCGCCGAGGCGATCGTCGATGCGGTGCGCAAAGACCCGGACAACCCGGGGCTGCTCACCGGGAAAGACATGGCCGACTATCGCGCGAAAGTGCGCGAACCGGTGTGCAGTGTTTTTCTCCAGTACCGCGTGTGCGGCGCTGCTCCGCCGTCCTCCGGCGGCACTACCGTGGGCGCCATCCTGGGAATGCTGGAACACTTCCCGCTGGACCGCTACGAGGCGGGCGACAGCGAACTCACCCACCTGTTCGCGCAGGCGTCCGAGCTGGCGTTTGCCGACCGCAACACCTATGTGGGCGACCCGGATTTTGTCGAAGTCCCCACTGCGGCGATGGTGGCGCCGGCCTATCTGGCAAAGCGCGCCGAACTGATCGATCCGGGAAAAGCCACCGCGGTGGCGCCCGGCAAGCCGGCGGCCTTCGCCCGCAAACGCCTGACCGCCAAATCCCCGGAGCTACCCAATACCAGCCACCTGTCCATCGTCGACCGCTACGGCAACGGCGTGAGCATGACCACCAGTATCGAGACGGGTTTCGGCTCGCGGCTGCTGGTGAAGGGCTTTCTGCTCAACAACCAGCTCACCGATTTTTCCTTCACCCCGAAAAACGCCGACGGCGCCCTGGTGGCCAACCGCATCCAGCCGGGCAAGCGGCCGCGCTCGTCCATGTCGCCCACCATCGTGTTCGACGGGGAAGGGGACATGCGCCTGCTGGTGGGCTCCCCGGGCGGCTCGCGGATTATCGACTACACCGCGCGCACCGCGCTCTACCATCTGGGGCTGGGCATGCCGATCGCCGAGGCCATCGCCGCCGGCAATATCGGCGCGATCGGCGGC
Organism: Microbulbifer sp.; assembly: GCF_051659245.1. Classification (NCBI taxonomy): domain Bacteria; kingdom Pseudomonadati; phylum Pseudomonadota; class Gammaproteobacteria; order Cellvibrionales; family Microbulbiferaceae; genus Microbulbifer; species Microbulbifer sp. The sequence continues at coordinate 1,087 of NZ_JBOFOC010000046.1, read as the reverse complement.
CGCGTGGAGCTGGAGGCCGGCTACTTTTCCGCGGATACGGTGGCGGCGCTGGAGAAAATGGGCCACAAAATTGCCCAGCGCGGCCTCAACAGCGGTATTCACGCCATCGCAATTGTCGACGGCGAACTGCACGGCGGCGCCGATCCGCGGCGGGAGGGGAGTGCCCTGGGCGAGTAGTCGGCTATGGAGCCGCCCCAGCCGCCGGTTTCGGAATGATCTTTTCAATCAGCTGCACGGCGCTGCCCCGAAGCAGGCCCGTAGGCAGGCCGTTGTCAGCCTTTTCGATCGCGCCACCCTCGGGATTCGGTGTGTCGACGTCGATACCGGCGGCGGCCAGGGCCTCGGAGTTGGCCCAGATGGTGCGGTGGTCGCGGGAGAAGAGCACTATCGGGATCAGGTCGTTGACCTGATCCAGCTGCGCCTTGTGCGGCGGCGCCTCGCCGAAGGCGGCGACGTCCCAACCCTTGCCGACGATCACCTGCAGATCCGGGTTGTCGCGAATGAATCTTTCCACCGCCTCGATATAGTCGCCCGGGCTGCGGCCCCCGCGCAGGTCCAGCAGCCGCTCGACGCCGGGGAGCTGCAGTGGCTCTTGTTCCGGCTCGGGGTCGGGCTGGGTCGCCAAATCCGCCGGCGCTTGCGGTTTTTCAGTGGTCGATGATGGCTCCCTGCGATCGCAGCCGGCGGCGAGCAGCACCAGGGAACAGGCTATCCAGATACTCTTCATCGTTTTCCCTTCGTTAAAAAATGCGGGCTTCGGGAAAAGTATAGAAAGGGGGTCTGCGCTGAATGGCACTAAGTTAAGCCCCGAGCTGCTCCTGCCCCTGAGGATTGCGCTGTAGGAGCCTGCTTGCAGGCGAACATTCCCGGTGGCCGCGACTTCAATTCGCCTGCAAGCAGGCTCCTACAGGGAGATTCCGCCTAACTTAGTGCCATTCGGGTCTGCGCTTAATACCGCTACCTTAAGTCGAAAATCGGCATATTTGTAGGATGGGCAAAGCGTAGCGTGCCCATCAAGGTCCCGGAAGATGGGCACGTCGCTACGCTCCTTTGCCCATCCTACGACCGAAACAACGCTTAAGGTAGC
>NZ_JBOFOC010000045.1:0-3726 GCF_051659245.1 Microbulbifer sp. | reverse complement strand
GATCGCGGCCATGGGCCGCTCCTACAAAAACAGATTCAAGTTTCAAAATTTAGTGCGATACCCCAATGCCGCACTTTGGATGATCCTGTATGAATTTTTCCCGTTTCTTCGTCGACCGCCCCATTTTCGCCTCGGTGCTGTCGATCATTATTTTCGTGGTGGGCCTGATCAGTATTCCGCTGCTGCCCGTCAGCGAATACCCGGAGGTGGTGCCGCCCAGCGTAGCGGTCACCGCCAGCTACCCCGGCGCCAACCCGAAAACCATTTCCGAAACTGTCGCCACGCCGTTGGAGGAGGCCATCAACGGTGTGGAGAATATGATCTATATGAAATCCGTCGCCGGCAGCGACGGCACATTGTCGCTCACCGTGACTTTTAAACTGGACACCGATCCGGACCTGGCCCAGGTACAGGTGCAAAACCGTGTCGCCCAGGCACTGCCGCGGCTGCCGGAGGACGTGCGCCGCCAGGGCGTCACCACCCAGAAGCAATCGCCCAACCTGATGATGGCGGTGCACCTACTGTCGCCGGACGACCGCTTCGACGCCACCTATATCCGCAATTACGCGGTGCTGCATATTCGCGACGAACTGGCGCGCATTCCCGGCGTCGGCCAGGCGGGGCTGTTCGGTTCCGGCGACTACGCCATGCGCCTGTGGGTGGACCCGCAGAAAGCCGCGGCGCTCGGGGTCACCTCCGCAGATATCGTCAGCGCCGTGCGCGAGCAGAACGTGCAGGTGTCCGCCGGACAGATCGGCGCCCAACCCATGCCCGGGGAAAACGACTTCCTGATTTCCATCAACGCCAAGGGCCGTCTGGAAAGTGCCGAGGAGTTTGGCGATGTGGTGCTGAAAACCGGCGGCGACGGCGAGATCACCCGCCTGCGCGACGTGGCGCGCATAGAGCTGGCCTCTTCCCAGGATGCGCTGCGTGCGCTGCTCAACGGCCGTCAGGCGGTGGCCCTGCCGATTTTCCAGGCGCCCGGTTCCAACTCCCTGGAAGTCTCCCGCGCGGTGCGGGAAAAAATGAACGAGCTGGACGATCAGTTTCCCGAAGGACTGGACTGGGAGATCGCCTACGACCCCACGGTTTTTGTCAGTACCTCCATCAAAGCGGTGATCAAAACCCTGCTGGAAGCGGTGCTGCTGGTGGTGCTGGTAGTGATTCTCTTTTTGCAAACCTGGCGCGCCTCGCTGATTCCGCTGCTGGCGGTACCGGTATCGATTATCGGCACCTTTGCGGTGCTGTTGGTACTGGGTTTTTCCATCAACACATTGACATTGTTCGGCATGGTGCTGGCCATCGGTATCGTGGTGGACGACGCCATCGTGGTGGTGGAAAACGTCGAGCGCAATATCGAGGAGGGGCTGACTCCGCTGGCCGCGGCACACCAGGCGATGCGCGAAGTGAGCGGACCCATTGTCGCCATCAGCCTGGTGCTCTGCGCGGTGTTTGTACCCATGGCGTTCCTCGACGGCGTCATCGGCCAGTTCTATCGCCAGTTCGCCATGACCATCGCCATTGCCACGGTGATCTCCGCGATCAACTCGCTGACCCTGTCGCCGGCGCTGGCGGCGACACTGCTGAAACCCCACGGCGCCGCGCCGGATCTGCCCGCGCGGATTATCGATCGTCTGTTCGGCTGGGTCTTCCGTCCGTGCAACCGTTTTTTCCAGCGCAACGCCGAGCGCTACCAGGGAATGGTGGGCCGCAGCCTCAGCCGTCGCGGCCTGGTGTTTGGCGTCTACGCGCTGCTGCTTGCCGGTACGGTATTTATGTTCAACCAGGTGCCCGGCGGCTTTATTCCCACCCAGGACAAAACCTACCTGGTGGGCAGCATCCGCCTGCCGGAGGGCGCCTCGCTGGACCGCACCGAGGAAGTTGCACGCAGGGTAAGCGAACTGGCACTGGAAACCGAGGGCGTTTCCCACGCGGCCGGCTTCGTGGGCTTCAATGCACTGCAGAGTACCAACACGCCGAATGTGGGCACGGTGTTTGTGCTCTTCGACGATTTCAGTGAGCGCGATCGCAGCGCGCAGGAAATTGCCGCGGAACTGAATGGCAAACTGGCACAGATCAAAGAGGGCTTTGCCGTCACCTTTATGCCGCCGCCGATCTTCGGCCTGGGCGCCGGTTCCGGCTATTCCCTCTATGTCCAGAATCGCCGCGGCGCTGTACAGGACCGCACCGGCGACGGCTACGGCGCCCTGCAGACCGCCACCAATCAGTTGGCCGGTGTACTAAGCCAGACCCCGGGTCTCAGCTACCCCTTCAGCTCCTACCAGGCCAATGTGCCGCAGCTGGATGCGGAGGTGGACCGGTTGCAGGCCAAGGCGCAGGGCGTGCGCCTGGACGATTTATTCGGCACCCTGCAGCTGTATTTTGGCTCGCTGTACATCAACGACTTCAACTTATTCGGCCGTACCTACCGGGTTATGGCCCAGGCGGACGCGCCCTTCCGCGATGAGGTGAGCGATATCGACCACCTCTACACCCGCAACGACCGCGGCGAAATGGTGCCCATCAATACCATGGTCACTCTGCGCCAGAGTTTCGGCCCGGACCCGGTGATCCGCTACAACGGCTACCCGGCGGCGGACCTGATCGGCCAGTCGGACCCGGCGATGCTGTCCTCCAGCCAGGCACTGGCGGCGGTGGAAAAAGTGGCGGAACAGACGCTGCCCGGCGGCATGACCATTCAATGGACCGACCTGAGCTTCGAACAGGTCACTCAGGGCAATGCGGCCATGCTGGTCTTTCCCCTGGCGCTGCTGCTGGTGTTCCTGGTACTCGCCGCACTCTATGAAAGCTGGGTTCTGCCGCTGGCGGTAATCCTGATCGTGCCCATGTGTATGCTGGCGGCGCTGTTTGGCGTCTGGCTGACCGGCGGCGACAACAACGTGTTCGTACAGGTGGGCCTGGTGGTACTGATGGGGCTGGCGTGCAAGAACGCCATCCTGATCGTGGAGTTCGCCCGCGAGCTGGAGATCAACGACGGTTTCGACCCGATGCGCGCGGCCCTGGAAGCCTGCCGTCTGCGCCTGAGGCCGATCATCATGACCTCGGTGGCGTTTATCGCCGGCGTGGTGCCGCTGGTGCTGGCCACCGGCGCCGGAGCCGAAGTACGTAACGCCATGGGCATCACGGTGTTTACCGGCATGATCGGCGTGACCCTGTTCGGGCTGTTGCTGACCCCGGTGTTCTACGTGGCCCTGCGCAAGCTGGCGGGCCATGGCCGCGGCACTGGCGAGCCGGCGCGACTGCAGCAGGCTGCGGTTGCGGTGCAAAACTGAGTGGCAATTTAAAGAATGGGCGGGCCTGCTACCGTGGGCTTCGCATCAAAACCGCCACTTAGAGCCTGTTTGGAGTCTCGCGCGAGGCTCGCCCGCCCCGCACTGGGGTCGAATTCTCGAAGACTTTACCCTAGTGTTGCATAAAAACCGGGCGTTATGGAACGCTAAGCTGCCTCATCCAGCGCGTTAAGAATTTGCAATAACTCAGTTTTCACAGATTTGTTCGCGCTCATGGATAGTGTCAACTTGCCTTGTGGGCGAATTAAAGATCCTGCTCGCTGAATAAGTCGATTACGCAGTGTGGCGACGGAGGAAAAAGCCCAAAGCGCAGGGCGCTTTTCACAGGTCCCGCGATCTGGAGCCACTGTGCGCATCTGTAATTCCCGAGTAATGTTGTGTGCCATAAGGGCCGACAGCAGATAGACCTGATTAC
>NZ_JBOFOC010000044.1:0-9533 GCF_051659245.1 Microbulbifer sp. | reverse complement strand
TCGGGGTCTGTTCGCGGGCATGGCCCGCTCCTGCAGAGTGGTCCCCTTAAGCCGATGCACGTTCCCGTTGATACCAATATTTTGGTGAGGCTTGTGACAAAAAACGCCGAGGTGCGCTATCCCGGCTACCCCTTTTTTTTGTAGATGCTGCTTTTTCCCTCCGGCTGCTGCCGGAACCGCTTGTACTCCCATTGGTACTGCTCCGGCGCCTCGGCGATACAGGCTTCCACACCGCGGTTGAGCGCGGCCAGGGAGACTTTCTGCTCCTCGCTGTAGATCGCCTGCTCGGCGGGCAGGAATATCAGTTCGAAGCCGCCGCTTACCCGCTTGCCGAAACCGAATACGCAGCGGCAGCCGGTGCGCCGGATCAGGTTGTGGGCCAGGGTCATGGTCAGCGCCGGCTTGCCGAAGAAGGGCGCGAAGTCGCCGCCGCTGGTGTCCGGCTCCTGGTCCGGCAGCACCATCGCGATATCGCCGGCCTTCAGGGCCTTCAGCAGCGCGCGCACGCCGCGCACGTCGGTGGGCATCATCTGGATACCGGTGGCCTCCCGGCCCGCGCGGATCAGAGGGTCCAGCGCGGTGATTTTCGGCGGTGCATAGAGGGCGGTGCAGGGCCCCAGGGTGGCCAGGTACATGCCGAAGATTTCCCAGTTGCCGGTGTGGGGCATCAGCACCAGCACCCCCCGCTTTTCATCGACCCGGTCGCACAGCAGCTGCTGGTTGCGCACCCGCACTATCTGGTCCTCGCTGCGACTCCAGGGCTGGTGCCAGATGGTGGCCACCTCGCAACCGGTCATGGCGGTGTTGATCACGCTGCGCCGCGCCAGCTTCTCCCTTTCGCCGGCACTCTTGCCCGGGTAACAGAGCGCCAGATTGATACGGCTGATGTACAGGCTGTCGCCGCGGGTCAGCACCGCCAGTTGGCCGAACAGCCAGCCCAGCCGGCGCGACCAGCGCAGCGGCAACTTCCCAACCAGTTTCAGCGCGGCGACTGCCAGCCGGCCCTTGATATCCAATGTCACTACTTCCTTAATCCCACCAGGCCGGCTAACTATCGGCCCCTTTTCAGTATCGTAAAGATTTGTGCGGCCCGGGCGCCTTTAAGCGCGCCACCCGCTGCCGCTATAATTGCGTCCCTTTGCCCGAAGCACACTTTGATCCGGAGAACGCGGTGTCCAAGCAACACGACCTCAGCACCTTCCAGGGCCTGATTTTTGCCCTGCAGGACTATTGGGCGCGCCAGGGGTGCGTCATTCTACAGCCTCTGGATATGGAAGTGGGCGCCGGCACCTTCCACCCGGCGACCTTCCTGCGCGCGGTGGGTCCGGAGACCTGGAACGCCGCCTATGTGCAGCCCTCCCGCCGCCCCACCGATGGCCGCTACGGCGACAACCCCAACCGCCTGCAGCACTACTACCAGTACCAGGTGGTGATGAAGCCATCCCCGGACAATATCCAGGACCTGTACTTGGGCAGCCTGAGCGCCATAGGCGTGGACCCGGCGGTACACGATATCCGCTTCGTGGAGGACAACTGGGAATCCCCCACCCTCGGCGCCTGGGGCCTGGGCTGGGAGATCTGGCTGAACGGCATGGAAGTCACCCAGTTCACCTATTTCCAGCAGGTGGGCGGCCTGGAGTGCTATCCGGTCACCGGCGAGCTCACCTACGGGCTGGAGCGCATCGCCATGTACCTGCAGGGGGTGGAGTCCCTCTACGACCTGGTGTGGACCCGCAATCCGGACGGCAGCCCGGTCACCTACGGCGATGTTTTCCACCAGAACGAAGTGGAGATGTCCCACTACAACTTCGAACACGCTGACGTGGAATTCCTGTTCGCCACCTTCGACCACTGCGAGCGCGAGAGCGGCCGGCTGATCGAACTGGGCCTGCCGCTGCCCGCCTACGAGCAGGTGATGAAGGCCTCCCACGCCTTCAACCTGCTGGACGCCCGCCACGCGATATCCGTCACCGAGCGCCAGCGCTACATTCTGCGCGTGCGCACCCTGGCTCGCGCAGTCGCCCAGGCCTACTACAACGCCCGGCACGCCCTGGGCTTCCCGCTGGCGGCGGAAGAGATCCGCAATGAAGTTCTCGCCCAGGAAACCAAGAAAGAGGAGGTGCAGTAATGGCTCGGGATTTTTTGGTTGAACTGGGCACCGAAGAGCTGCCACCCAAGGCGCTGCGCACCCTGATGGACGCCTTCGCCCAGGGTATCCGGCAGGGTTTGCAGGACGCGGAACTGGAGTTCGGCGAAGTGAAGGCCTACGCCGCCCCACGCCGCCTGGCGGTATCCGTCACCGGCCTCGCCGAAAAGCAGCAGGACAAACAGATAGAGAAACTCGGACCGGCGGTGAAAGCCGCCTTCGACAAGGACGGCAACCCCAGCAAGGCCGCCGAAGGGTTCGCGCGCAGCAACGGCACTACCGTCGACCAGCTCAGCCGGGTGCAGACCGACAAGGGCGAGCGGCTGGCGTTTATAAGTGAACAGAAGGGCGAGGCCACCGAGCGCCTGCTCGCCGGGATCGTGGAAAAATCCCTGGCCCAGCTGCCGATTCCCAAGCGCATGCGCTGGGGCACGCGCCGGGAGGAATTCGTGCGCCCGGTCCACTGGCTGCTGATGCTGTTCGGCGACAAAGTGGTGGACGGCGAGGTACTGGGCCTGAAGGCCGGCAACACCAGCCGCGGCCACCGCTTCCACTGCAACCGCGAGCTCGAAATCCACTCTGTCAGCGACTACGTACAGCAGCTGCGCGACCCGGGGTACGTGATCGCCGACTTCGACGAACGCCGCGAAGCCATTCGCGAGCAGGTGACCGCCGAGGCGCACAACGTCAACGGCGAGGCGGTGATCGACGACGACCTGCTGGACGAAGTCACCGCCCTGGTGGAGTGGCCGGTAGCGCTCACCGGGCGCTTCGAGGAGCGCTTCCTGGACGTGCCCGCGGAAGCGCTGATCTCGTCGATGAAGGAACACCAGAAGTATTTCCACGTGGTGGACGCGGACGGCCAGCTGCTGCCTTTCTTTGTCACCGTCTCCAATATCGAGAGCACCGATCCCGCCCAGGTGATCGCCGGCAACGAGCGGGTGATCCGCCCGCGGCTTTCCGACGCTGCCTTCTTCTTCGAGACCGACAAGAAAACCAGCCTGGAATCCCGCCGCGAGAAGCTCCGCCAGGTCGTTTTCCAGCAGCACCTGGGCTCGGTGTACGACAAGACCGAGCGGGTCGCCACCCTGGGCCGCGCCATCGCCGGCCACATCGGCAGCGATGCCGACCGGGCCGAGCGCGCCGGGCGGCTGTGCAAGTCCGACCTGGTCACCGAGATGGTGTTCGAATTCCCCGACCTCCAGGGCATCGCCGGCTACTACTACGCGGAGAACGACGGCGAGCCCCTGGACGTGGCCAAAGCCATGTACGAACAGTACATGCCCAAGTTCGCCGGCGACGAACTGCCGAAGAGCGACACCGGCACCGTCATCGCGCTGGCAGACCGTTTGGATACGTTGGTAGGCATCTTCGGCATCGGCCAGCCCCCCAGCGGCTCCCGCGACCCCTTCGCCCTGCGCCGCGCCAGCCTGGGGGTCATCCGCCTGGTGGTGGAAAAGAACATCGACCTGGACCTGCGCGAACTTCTGGGGCTGGCCCGCGACGGCTACCCGCGCACCGCCCTCGGCGAGTACAACACCGTGGTCGAGCAGACCCTGAACTATATCCTCGAACGCTTCCGCGCCCGCTACGAGGATCAGGGCATCGCAGCGGAAGTGTTTATGGCGGTGGCCGCGCGCAATCTCTCCCGGCCGCTGGATATCGACAACCGGGTACAGGCGGTGCACGCCTTCAGCCAGCTGCCGGAGGCCCAGGCGCTGGCCGCGGCCAACAAGCGGGTGTCGAATATTCTCGCCAAACTGGAGGGCCCGGCGCCCACCGAAGTGGACGAAAGCCTGCTGCAGGAGGATGCGGAAAAGGCCCTCTACGCCGCGATTCAGGACGCCCGTACCCAGGTGGAGCCCCTCTACGCCGAAGCTCTCTACACCGAGGGTCTCGCCGGTCTCGCCGGCCTGCGGGAAACCGTGGACAGCTTCTTCGACCACGTGATGGTGATGACCGACGACGAAAAGCTGCGCGACAACCGCCTGGCCCTGCTGGCGCAACTGCGCGCACTCTTCCTGGAAGTGGCGGATATCTCCCTGCTGGTACCGGCTAAATGACCCTGATCGTGCTGGACCGGGACGGGGTGATCAACCAGGACTCCGCCGACTATATAAAAACCGTCGACGAGTGGATCCCCCTGCCCGGCAGCATCGAGGCCATCGCCAGCCTCAGCCGCGCCGGCCACCAGATAGTGGTGGCCACCAACCAGAGCGGCCTGGCCCGCGGCTATTTCGACCTGGACGACCTGGAAGCCATGCACGCCAGGATGCGCGCACTGGTGGAGGACGCCGGCGGCGAAATCGCCGCGATTTTCTACTGCCCCCACGGCCCCGACGACAACTGCCGCTGCCGCAAACCCAAATCCGGACTGCTGGACGCCATCGAGGCGGAGTTCGACACCAGCCTGCACGACTGCTGGCTGGTGGGCGACAGCCTGCGCGACCTGCAGGCGGGTTTGGAAAAAGGCTGCAAGCCGGTACTGGTCAGGACCGGCAAAGGCGAACAGACGCTGCAAAAGCTGATCGCCGAGCCGGAGCCCCGGCTGGCGGATACCGCGGTGTTTGACGACCTGGCGGAATTTGCCCGGTTCCTGCTGGGCTGACCATTACCTGTCGGGTTTCCGGGCACCTCTACTCCCCCGACGCAGCACTCTCCCGCAAACGCTCTCCGGGCAGGCGGGCCGACAGCCGGTTTCGGCCCCGTGCGGCACCCGCGGCGATATCGACACCAATCGCATAGAGCGACGGCACCAATAGCAGCGTTACGAAAAAGGCCACAAAGACCCCGAAGGCCAGCGCCACCGCGATGGGTTGCAGGAAGGCCGCCTGGATGCTGCGTTCCAGCAGCATCGGCATAAGGCCGACGATGGTGGTGACGGTGGTCAGCAATATCGGGCGAAAGCGCGCGACACCCGCTTCCACGATGGCCTGCAGCGGTTCCATGCCTTTCTCCCGCAGTCGGCTGCAGCGATCCATCAGCACCAGGTTGTCATTGACCACCACCCCCGCGGCGGCGGCGATACCGAAGTAGCTGAAAATCGCCATGGTCATCCCCAGGACCCCGTGCCCGAAAATCGCGCCGACGAAAGCGAAGGGAATGGCGATCAGGATCAGTATCGGCTGGAAATAGCTGCGGAAAGCCACCGCCAGCAGGCTGTACATAGCGAACAACGCCATGGTGTAGAGGCCGATCACGTCCCGTATGAATCGCTTCTCGCCCTCGGCCTGGCCCACGGCGCCGCGGATGATGCCTGGATAGCGTTTTTCCCAGCCGGGGAAAAAGTTTTTGTTCAGGTCTTCCATGATCTCGCCGCGGACATCGTCTTTCAGGTCAGCCATCACCCGCGCCGCGCGGTTGCCGTTCCAGCGCTGGATGCGCTTGATACCCGGGGCAAATTCCAGTTCGGCCACCGCCAGCAGGGGTATCTGGTGGCCGTCGGCGGTGCGCACCCGAAAGTCTTTCAGGCTTTCGATGGAGCGGCGGGCGGCCAGCGGGTAGCGCACCATCACTTTCACATCCTGGCCCGACCGGGGCAGCCGCTGAACCTCTTCGCCGAAATAGGCCTGCCGCACCTGGCGATTGACCTCCGCCAAGGTCAGCCCCAGCCTGGCGGCCCCGGGTTTGAGGCTGATGCGAATCTCCTCCGAGGCGCCCTCCAGGTTATTGCGCACGTCGTAGAGACTCTCGTAAGTGCGCAGTTGGGCTTCCAGATCGGCGGTGGCAGCGCGCAGCACTTCCAGGTCCGGATGGCGGATGGACAATTCGAATCCGGGGCCGCCGTTGTTGAAAGAGTAATTCACCGAGACTTCCTTGGCGTCGGGAACGTCTCCCATCAGCTCGCGCAGGCGCAGGGCCGCCTCTTTGGCAGACATGTCCCGCTCTTCCGGAGGGGCCAGCTGGACGATGGCAATCACGCTGTCCCGCCGGGAGCGGGTATACCAGTTTTCGATCAGCACCCCCTCACCCCGGGTGCGCTGGTTCACCTCTTCCTCCAGGCGCTTTTCTGCATCCTGCAGCTGCGCCAACACTTCCAGCGCGCGGCTGTAGGGCGCTCCGTCGGGCATGACCACGTTGACAACGATCTGGTCGGATTCGATTTCCGGCATAAAGCTTTTCTTCACCCAGCCACTGCCGAACACGCCGAAACCAATCATGAGTGCGGAGATGAAAATACTCAGGGTCAGGTAGCGGCGATCCACCGCCCACTGGCCTATGCGGCGGTAGTGATTCTGCGCAAAATAGACGATGCCGTCGGCGATGCGCTTTTGTATGCGTGCAAAGCGGCCGAGGCGGGTGCGCGGTTTCAGGTTGCTGAGGTGCGCCGGCAGAATAAACAGGGATTCGATCAGGGAGAACACCAGCGCCAGCACCACCACCCAGGTGATATGCCGGGTGAATTCGCTGGTGGAACCGCTGATAAAAATCCACGGCAGGAACGCGAAAATAGTGGTGACCACCGCGAAGATGACCGGCTTGGCCACCAGTTGGGTGCCCAGTATCGCGGCATCCACACTGCCCCCGGGGTGTTGGTGTTCGGGGTTGTGGGATTCGGTGTGAATGCTCTCGCCGACCACGATGGCATCGTCCACCACTATGCCCAGCACCAGCAGGAAGGCGAAGGTGGAGAGCATGTTCAGGGAAACGCCGACGCTCGGCAGCAGCACAAAGGTACCGGCGTAGGCGATGGCGATGCCCGCAGCCACCCAAAAGGCCACCTTGGGGCGCAGGGTGAGCACCAGCACCAGCAGCACCAGAATCAGCCCCAGCAGGGCGGAGTTGCCGATGGTGGCCATCCGGCCTTTGAATTCCTCGGCGTTGTCGGTCCAGAGCGTGAGCCTGGCGCCGGGGGGCAGGGTCTCGCTGCGCTCGGCGATCCATTTGCGGATGGATTCGGAGGCGGTGACTATATCCATGACCTCGGTGCTCATCACCTGGAGCAGCACCGCCGGCTCGCCGTTGAGCGTGGCGAGAATTTCGTTGTCTTCAAAGCCGTCTACCACGGTGGCCACATCACCGACGCGAATGGTGCCGCCATCGGCGCTCTGGCGCACGATGATGCTGGCGAATTCCCGGTCGGTGTCCGCCTGGTTGCGCACCTTGAGTTGGTAACTGCCCACTTCAGTGCGCACTGTGCCGGCGGACTGATTGAGGGAACTGGCGCGAATGGCGTCGGCCACTTCCTGGAATGTCATGCCGTAGCGGCGCAGGGCCAGCTCGCTGACTTCGATGGATACCTCCTCGAAGCGGGTGCCGAACAGCTGCACCACGGAGATCGCCGGCAGGGCGGCCACCTCGCGCCGCAACTGTTCCGCCAGGCGTTTCAGTTCGCGCTCGCCCAGGTCGCCGCGCACCGCTACGCGGATAAATTCCTCGCGGTTCACCCACTGCTGTACCCGCGGTGGTTCTATATCCCGCGGAAACGAGGAGATGGCGTCCACGCGCATTTTGACGTCGTTCATAAAGCGGGAGAAATCGACGCTCTGCTCCGCCAGGATATACACCTCGCCCCAGCCCTCAGCCGAGGTCGACCGCACCCACTCGATGTTGTCCAGGTCGCTGACCGCCTCCTCGATACGCGCGACTATCTGCTCTTCCACTTCCCGGGGCGCGGCACCGGGCCAGGCGACCTGGATCTGCAGGCCGGGAAAGCGCACCTGGGGATCCATCTCCCGCTCCATAGCACCGAAACCGATGACGCCGGCCACGCATATGCCCACCATGGCGAGGTTGGCGGCCACGCTGTTGCGCGCCCACCATTCAATCAACTTGTTCATGCTCGCACTCCGTTATTGCCGGGCCAGTTGGGTGACGGGCTGAACCTCCATGCCATCCACCACATTGGCTATGGCGGAAGTGACAACCCGCTCGCCCTCCACCACACCGGAGGCGACGACCACCCGCTGTTCGGAAGTGGACAATACTTTCACGGTGCGAATCTTTAACCGGTTGTCCGGGCCTACCACGTATACCTCGTCGGCATTGCGCAGGGCGTCCCGCGGCAGTACCAGCGCCTTGTGCGCCTGCACTCCCTCCGCTTCGGCGGAGACGAAGAGCCCCACGGCGAGCGGCACTCCCTCGCTGGCTCCTTTCCCGTAGGGGTCCTGCACTTCGGCCACGGCGTAAATCAGCCGCGTCTGTTCATCCACTGCCGCTTGGGTACGCACGATGCGTCCCTGCCACTGGCGTCGCTCCCGGCCGACCTGGGCCGATAGCGTCACCTGCGGCCCCGGATTTCCACCAGTGGCCACGAAACCCATGGGCAGGTCCAGTTCCTGCAATTGCAAATCCGTCAGTGGCAGGCGCACTTCAACACGGTCGGTGGCAAACACGCGCCCCAATGGCGTGTTCTCCGTGACAAACTGACCCACCCCCACATCCCGCCGGATGACGCGGCCCTGGAACGGCAGTTTGATCTGCGTGCGAGCCAGGTTCAGTTCCGCATCCGCAAGTGCCGCCCGGGCGGAGCGCATCCTGGCTTCCGCCTCGACCACCTGGGGCCGGTTTACCTGAAGTGGGGTGGGCTCCCGGCCGGGGTTGATGGATGCCCACTGCCGGCTTTTTACGGCGGCCGCCGCGCGGGCCTGCTGCAGCAACACTTCCGCTTCCGCCACATCGGCTTCCGCGCGGGCAAGGGCCAGGCGGTAGTCGGCATCGTCCAGTTGTATCAGTGTCTCGCCCGCCTCAAATCCCGCGCCTTCCGCAAAATTTTCCGCAATGGCGACAATCCTGCCGGCCACCTGGGGAGTCAGGTCGATTTCAGTGTGGGGCCGCACTTCCCCCTGGGTGGCTACTGCCAAATGCACGGTCTCCTCCCGGGCCTCGGAGTAGAGCAGCGACACCAGGCGCTGTTCCTCCTCTTTTTTTTCCGGCGCCGGCTTGGCGGCAATCATTATCTGTACAGCGCCAACACTCAGCGCCAGCACCAGAACGGGCGCGGCGGTTTTTAGATATTTCTTATACATTCGTCTCTGCCTGAATTACGAACTCAAGTTTCGGGGCTCAACCGTAGGGTGCGCCGTGCGCACCGCTCCAGGGCTGGTGGGAGCCCCAGGCTTATTGGTGCGCACGGCACACCCTACGGCTGTCCCGGAAACGCTCCCCCGGTTTTCGCGTTGCATATGGGCCGAAAGCCAAATTAAGCCCGTTCAGTAGCAAGCCACTTAGCGAACTGCTCAATTGACGCCTTGGGGGTGCGTTTGGATGCAGGCAATTCAGCAGAATTGGTAACTGCTCACCCCCGCCGCTTCTCTAAAGCGGCCCCTGAAGTCAACCACTAATCTGGTTTTTGCACTGGACAGCTGTTACTGAGTTTCAGGCTTCTCTACGTGGTCGCCTTTGGCGCCGACAAGATGTAATCGGAGCGCGCAGCCTGTCATCTCCT
>NZ_JBOFOC010000043.1:0-15087 GCF_051659245.1 Microbulbifer sp. | reverse complement strand
CAGGCTGGCCCTCCGTGGTTGGTGTTTTGTTTAGGCGCAATTAGCCTATCACGGAACCAGCCTTCTTTTATGAATCTCTAAAATTCCTCTTATCTTTCAATTAGTTACGCTTAAGTCAGCGCCATTCGGGTCAGGCCTTGCATTTTGCAACTGGTACGCTAGCAAAGCACAATTCTCTGTGTGAAATGTAAGGCCTGATCCCCCGCGCGCATGGACCCCCGCGCGCACTTAGGCCTGACCCCCGCGCGCACTTGAAATGTAAGGCCTGCGCCCCCCCCCGCGCTCTGTGTGTAAAAATATTTGTTCCGCTAATTTTTAATACTTAATGTCACCAGAATTAGATACGGACTTTGGGACTATTTTCCCTTTCTTTGCATCAATTGTACTTACTTTACCGGAGTGGGTGTCTATAAGTTTAAGCCTGCTTGTATTTGTGTCGGTGGATTTTTCGTATATCACTTCAACCACAGCTAAATAGTGTTCGTCATCACTCCAGCACAAGTCTTCAGTAATTGAGTCTAAATTTTCGTCAATTTCAAAGCCATCGAAATTCGTTAAAAATCATCGGGCCAAAATGGATTTCTCTATCAAAAGTTAATTTGACAGATTTTTTGGGCTTGGGGACTTTTTAACTAAATGAGCCATATTAAACCTTTGCTTATCCCCTGAGCAGCTTTTTATATTCCTGTTCAGCCTCTAACAATGTGGCCCCTAAATCAGAATTCATGGGCCAGCTATCCACAATTAACCTTCCGAAGCCAATATAATCCCAAGAGACAGAGTCGTCATCCAAGCTCTTTAACATCCCCAGCAAATCTGATTGTATTCTTTTTAGTTGTTCTAAGCTGCTGGCGCCACCTAGAGACTGGCCATTTAAATCAATTTCCTGGCCAATCTTTTCTATGGCGATATTAAGTTTTGCTGAACATCTAGAAATGCCTTTCTTGTTCATTATAACGTCCCAGGCTCCAGTAAGTCAGTTGAAGGATTAAGGATGTATTTTTGGATCTGGCCTCCTGGATAATTTGGACCTTGAGCTGCAGCTCTGCCTTCAATAATTGTAGCGCCTGGCCTTATTTGCCATTGTTTTAAACCTTCCATCTGATTCCAATCAGGCGGAAGTGCAAGGCTCTGTCGATCAGCGGGGAACGTTTCGAAAAGATAGCGCCCATCAGGTTTGGCATTTTCAGAGTCAAAATATCTGGTCCCGTATTCGCTAGTACCTGCTTGACGAGGATTGATAGTTTCTATTTCGAAAGAGTCGATAATTTGCTTTCTATATACCCTTGGGACACCTGCTTCTTGTAGGTTTTTGGATGCTTCTTTAACACCTGCGTAGGGGTCTAATTCCTTGCACCTCAATCCAAACGGATCAATCCACCCCACCGGATTAGGCGCATACTGATAATTATTGACACCGCCCAACAACCCAATCGGGTCTTGAGTAGTAAACAGCCCAACGTCCGGATCATAGTACCTAAATCGATTGTAATGCAGCCCACTCTCTTCATCGAAGTACTGCCCCTGAAACCGAATCGGCTGCTCGATTCGGTCGCAGTGCTCAATGGCCACATTGCCGTAGGTTTTGTAGCTGACACTCCAGGCTATTTCGCCTTCGCTGTTGGTCAGCGCATCGGGGGTGCCCAGGTGGTCGAGGTGGTAGTGATAGACCTCGCCGTTCTCGCTGAGGGCGATGGGCTTGAAGGTGCCGGGCTCGAAGTAGTAGGTGCGCGCCTTGAGGTCTTGGCCGCTGTCGGCATCGCGGGTGGTTTCGCGCAGCAGTACGTCGCCGTCCCACAGGAATTCTACCCGCTTTTCGCCACCCGCTTTGACGACACGCCGGCCCAGCGGGTCGTATTGGTAGTGGGTTTCCCGTTGGAGTTGTTCCTCTCCGCTTTCTTTTACCTTGAACTGTTCGACCCTGACCAACTGCTGCCGGCTGTTGTAGTGGTAGCGGGTCTGGAGCTTCCGGCCCTTGCCGCGCAGGGCGGCGATGCGGTTGCCGTGTACGTCGTAGCGGTAGTGGGTGTCGCCGCGGAAGGCGAGGCGGTTGCCGCTGACTTTGGCTTCTCCCGCCTGTTGCCTGGCCTCTTCCGGGCTGCCGGCGGCGGCGAGGATGTTGTGGGCCGGGTCGTGGACGAAGTGTTCCGGGTTGGGGCCGTCCACCTGGGTGAGGCGGTCGAGGGCGTCGTAGTGATAGTGGCGGCTGCCGCGCAGGCTGTCGTCTATCTGGCTGATCTGGCCGCTGCGGTTGTAGTGGTAACTGCGCTCGTGCAGCGGATTTTCCACGGGACCGGCGATTTTGCCGAGGCGCATTTTATGCAGGCGGCCCTGGGGGTCGTAGTCCCGTTCGCTGGTCAGGCCGTTGCCGTGCTGTCTCTGGATCTCGCGGCCCTGGTCGTCGCGTTCGATGGCGGCGAGCAGTTGTTCGGTGCCGTTGTTTATGCGGTGCAGGCTCTGGAATCGGCCGGTGGGATCGTAGGCGAGCTTGAGTTCTTCGCCGTCCGGCAGGGTGCTGGCGGTGCGGTTACCCGCGGCGTCGTAGCGGTGGCTGATTTTGGCCTGGTCCTGCCAGTCGGCGGTGACGCGACCGCAGGCGTCGTATTCCCAGCGCAGTTTGCGATAGGCATTTTCCGCTTCGATCAATTGGCCGGCGCGATTGTAGCGGAAGCTGGTTACGCCGTCGGGGGTGGTTTCCCGCAATAGCCGCCCAAAGGGGTCGCGCTCGAAGGCGGTGTCTATGCCCCGGCCTGTCTCCGCATCGGTGACGGCGCGGCTGGCGATCAGGTGGCCGGCGCGGTTGTAGGCGTAGCGGGTGGTGCGGCCGTCGAAGCCCACCTCCTCGACCAGGCGCTCGCTGAGATCGTATTTGAGCTGGTAGCGCTCGCCCTTTTCATTGGTGAGGCCGGTCAGGTTGCGCTCGCCGTCGTAGTGGTATTCGAGGCGGCTGCCGTCGGGGTTGGTGCGCGCACATACCTGGCTGAGGCCGTCGTAGTCGTAGCGGGTGCTGCGGCCCTCGGGATCGATGATTTCCGCCACCAGGCCCTGGGGGTTGTAGCGGTACTGGGTGCGGGCGCCGTCCGCCGCGATTACCGCGCTGATACGGTCCTGGCTATCGTACTCGTAGCGGGTGCTCTGGCCCGGTCCACCTTGCTCCGAGCCCTGTTGTGCCCCTTGTCGAATCTCCACCAGACGCTGGGCGTTGTCGTAGCGGTAGTGCCGGGACCGGCCCATGGCGTCGTGTACGGCACTGAGCTTGCCCTGCGGACTCCACAGGTAGCGGGTGGTGTTGTCGAGCGGGTCGGTGACGCTGCCCACCAGGCCGATGGGGTTGTAGGCATACTTTGTCGCGTTGCCGAGCGGGTCGATGCTCTCGGTAACCTGGCCGTTTTTGTTGTAGCGGCGTTCCCATGAGTGGCCGGCGGGGTCGGTGATTTTGGCCGGCAGGCCTTCGGCGTTGTATTCGATACGGTGCGCGCCGCCGGCGGCGTCGGTCTTTTTGATCAGGCGGCCGTAGGAATCGTATTCGTAATGTTCCTCGCGGGGGAGCCCCTCCTCGCTGGGCAACTGGACCTTGGTCAACTGGCCGAGGGCGTTGTAGCTGTAGAGGGTTTCGGCACCTTCCGCGCCCCGGTGGTAGATGGGCAGGGCGCGGTCGTTGAAACGGTAGCGCTCCCGGCCGCCGCGGGTGTCGGTGACGGTGACGCCCCTGCGGTCGTCATCCCAGTCGAACTGGTAGCTGTAGGTGGGCTGGCCGTCGATGGGGTCGCCCCACTGGCGCAGGCAGCGGGCGCCGGGGCCCTCGGCGTCCCACTCGAAATAGAAGTTGTAGCCGCTCTTGAGGGTGCGCTGTTTGATGACGTGGCAGTGGTACCGGTAGCGCTCGCTGTGGCCGTCGGCATCGGTGGCCTGGATCAGGTCGCCTTCGTCGCTGTACTGGTAGCTGGCGAGGGCCGCGATGCGGCCGTCGCGGGTTTCTTTCTTCAGTTCGCCGATGCGGCCAAGATTTGCGTTGCCCCGGGGCGGGCTGATGTGCAGGGCTTCGCCGAGGCTGCTCTCGACGCAGATCAGGCGTTCGTCGACATAGTGGAAACGATGAAAGTTGCCGTAGCCGTCGCGGATCTCCGCCAGGGAGAGATGTTCTGCAAACGCACCGGCGGGTTTGAAGTGTTTCTGCACTCCATTCGGCGCGCCGTAGGGGGCGATTATCCAGTGATCGTCGTCGACGCGGGTGAGGCTGAGCTTTTCCACCACATTGTGGCTGCGGCCGCTGGCGCCCGGTGCGGGGAGGGCGATGATCCGGCCCTCGGCGTCGTGGAAGTGCAGCGGCTTGCCTTTGCCGCGCCATTCCAGGCGCTCGCCGAGGGTGTGAGTCCAGCCGTGACCCATGCCGAAATCTTTGGGGTTGCTGCTGCGGTAGGTGCGCGCCAAGGTGAAGGGCAGGGGGCCGTCCAGCACCGCGTCCACCAGGGTGAGGCGCTCCTCGCCGGTTTTCAGGTTGATGGGCTCGCCGCCTTCCAGGGCCGTTTCGTTGTTCTGGGTGCTGTCGCCGTTCTGGTTGTGGCCGGTCTCGCTGTTGGTGTTGTCTGGCTCGTTGCTGTTGTCCGCGCGACTATTGTTGTCGGCAGCGCCGTCGCCCTTTCCGGCGTTGCCGGAATCCGCAGCGTTCGATTGGCGCGCCGGCTGCGGGGCCGTCGTCTGGGGGGCGGGGGCATCGACGGATTCCAGGTCGGAGAAGCTGGCGCCCCGGGTTTGTGCGCCCCGGGTTCTCATCTGTCTCAGGCGCTGCTTCTTGAGCCGGGCGAAGCGCACCATCAGTTCGCCGATGCGTTCGAAGCGGGCGATCAGGCGCGCGTTCTTGGCCAAGGCCGCCACGGCGCCGGCGCCTCCGGTTACTGCCGCCAGTACGATGGTGAGCACGATTTCAAACACGCCGCCACCGGCGAATTCGCTTACTTCCAGACTGTGCTGGGCACCGACATAGTCCCTGGCAAACTGGGTGATAGCGCTGCGCAGGTCGGGATCGTCGTAAATCAATTCGGCAACTTCGAAAGCCTGCCGCAGTTGCTCCTGGGTGATCGCACTGGGATCGAAACCCAGTACATCGACCACTTCCCTTTTGACGTCGGCCAGATACTCCCGGCCGGATTCCTCCAGGGGTTTGTCGTGGTAGATATAGTCGACCGCGGCGTTGGCGGCGGCGAATGCCTGACGGGCGGGGCTGATCACGGCTGCCACTTCGAGCACGTCCTTGACCCAGACCCCCAGGCCCCAGGCCGCCTGGCCGAAGCCGGTGGCGTAGCGCTTTATGTAAGCGCCCGCTTTTTCCAGTGCGTTGCGCTGTTCATGCATTTCCTGGATGCGGGCCGCCTCGGCCCGCTCTTCGGCGACGATCTGCTGCAGGCCCCTGCGAATCTGGGCTGCCAGCGCGGATTGCTCTTCCGCCAACTGGTCATCACCGAGGGAATTTTCCTCGATGATCAGGCGCTGATCGGCCAGGGCGCGGTAGATATCCCTGCGTTGGCCGGTGACGCCGGCCGGCGCACCCGCATAGGGGTCCAACGGGTGGTGGTCTTCAGGCCGGTCGCGATAATGCAGGCCGGTGGGATCGGGAAGCCGTTGTTCGAAGCGAAGGAATCTATCGCAAATCTGCTCGATTACCGCTTCGTCAAAGCTCAAGAGCAGTTGAAGGTCGACATTGCTCTCTGCAAAAGCCTGTGGCAGGAACGGCGGATGATACCATCCTTCCCTTACGCGATAGCGAACGCCCTGTCTGTTTTCAACATCCAAAAACATGGCTAATCCCTGGAGCCCTGCCGTGTATTTCCCTGGGGGGAAGAAACACCGAGGGGCCACAGCCCCCGCAGCTTTTGGCTGCAGGCACTCGGCCCCTGCGGTGAGAACCGAAAAAGCTGCTTACAGCACGGTAGCGGTGGTGAGATCGTAACCCACGCGCATATTTTTCGGGTTCTTGTTGGTTTTGTCTGCGTGATTGAGGTCCGCTTCAATCTTGGAGAAGCTCAGGGACAGAGACTCCTGCGGCGCTCCGCCTGCAGAGGCGCTGATGCTGTAGGAGGAGATGATGCAGTCCTCCAGGGCGTAAACCGCGTACTTCTCTACGGCGTTGGCTCCGGTCTGTACTACGTGGATCTCAGCCTTGACGCCCTCGTCACCGGAAACGGAGGCCTTGAACAGACCGCCTGAAGCGGCGTCGATGCGCTTGGTAACGGTGATTTCGCTGATGCTCGGGCGTGAAGCCTCGCGGTTCGCCATAGCGCCGGCTTCCATGCTGATGCCGCGGCCGACACCAAAGTTGAAGCTGTCCACTTCGATCCAGTCCTCGTAACCTTTGGCGGTTACGTTACCTTTCGGTGCTTTGTTGTTGAAGTTCATGTAAATAGCCATGGAAAATCCCTCGTGGTTATGTGGTCCGTGACATGGGTGGTGATTCCTTTACCACCGCGAAACGCAGTAGTTAAGGGCTTGCCGCAATGGCAGCTGGGGGCATTTAACCAGAGTGATATGGAAAAAAAAACCATGTTTTTCAATAATTTAATTGACTCTGGCACGAATTTCTGGGCTGGCGAAGCTTGTTTGTCGGCAGCAGTTGTGACGCTTCCGGCAAAATTCACTCTGGCACTATTTTTGGAGGCGGCATCTTTACTTGAAAGCGGTGTTCGTGCGGTGATGGTGAGGAGGCTCAGGCTATGTCCGGGCAAGCTCTCCACTCAGACCCCAATTTCTGTGAAAAAAATTTTGACCCGGTTGTGCACAGGCTTTGGCTGGAGCGAAAAGTCCGGAAAAGGAGGGCTGGGGTGATCTTACCGACCTGGTCCCGGTGTGATTTGTGATAGGTATCATTGTTGCTGTGCCCCCCCGTCCGCTATAATCCGCCGTTACTTCTGCAGTTCCCTCTTTAGATTTAGCTAGAGCCTGTTTAGAATCTCGCGAAGAACTTTCCAGGTCGGGAGGGGTGCCTCTTTTCGGGACCGTATGAGGCAGGGATGCCGATTACGAGCGTACAGGGACGTATTTAAGGGGGCGCCCAGCCCGTGTCCCTGAAAGAGGCACCCCTCCCGACCCGGGCTGGACGTGCAGCACCGTAGATCGCAAACAGGCTCTTAGATACCAGAACTTTCACAGGCTACCTACGGCATCCGGACATGCTATAGGCATTCTCCATGGAGGTGGGTTTGAACGACAAGACTCGTATAGCCAAGCCGGTTGACAAGACGCGCGATGACAGCGATACGACGGTATTTGTCGGCCGTGACAACACCGGGTCTAACGATCACCCGCCGGTTGGGAGCAATCCCGGCCTTATTCCCTCTGCTGCGGATCTCGCCGCCGACGCTACCGTATTGAAGCCTGATTCCCGGGACCCGGATGCCACGCGAATAGCCACGCCGGCTCGCGAAGCCGTATTCTTCGAGCCCTCCTCCTCCCGGGTCGGTGCTGTTACCAAAACGGTTATCAAGGGCCGCTTCGAGCTGGACAAGCTGCTCGGGGTCGGCGGCATGGGGGCGGTGTACAAGGCCCTGGACCGGCGGAAAGTGGAAGCCAGTGACAGTGAGCCCTACGTCGCCATCAAGCTGCTGAACGACGATTTCCGCCAGCACCCCGACGCCTTCATTTCATTGCAGCGCGAAGCGCGCAAATCGCAGACCCTGGCGCACCCGAACATCGTAACGGTCTACGACTTCGACCGCGAGGGCGAGCGGGTCTTCATGACCATGGAGTTCCTGGAGGGGGCGCCGCTCGACAAGCTGTTGCGCGAGCACGCCGATGTGGGCCTGGAATTCGAACTCGCCTGCAGTGTTCTGAAGGATATCTCCCTAGCCCTCATCTACGCGCACTCCCACAGCATCGTCCACTCGGACTTCAAGCCGGGTAATATTTTCGTAACCGAGAAGAAGGGGGCGAAGGTATTCGACTTCGGCATCGCCCGCGCGGTTTCGGAGGGCAGTATCGCCAGCAAGGTCGGTGAGAAAACCCTCTTCGATGCCAGCACCCTGGGAGCCCTGACCCCGGCCTACGCCAGCATGGAAATGCTGCAGGGTGGCGAGCCCGCACCCAGTGACGATGTCTACGCGCTGGGCTGTGTCGCCTACGAGTTGTTTTCCGGCCGTCATCCCTTCGGTAAGACGCCCGCGGACAAGGCCTGGGAACAGAAGTTGAGGCCGGAGCGGATCAGGTCCCTGAGCCGCCGCCAGTGGCGCGCGCTGGAATCCGCGCTGGCCCTCAAGCGGCGGGACCGCACCGCCACGGTGGAGGAGTTTGTCCAACGATTCTATGTCAACAACACCTGGAAGTGGGTTCTGGGCGGTGCGTTTGCCGCTCTGCTGGTGGGGGCGGGGGTTGTCTATAACCACCAGGAAAGGGAAAACGTCGCCGAGCAGCAGCGGGTAAAAATCGAGCTGGAACAGAAGCTGCAGAAAGAGCTGAAGGAGCGGAGAATCGCCGACAAGCGCCAGACCATTGGCCGTCTGATTGACCTCAGTACTCTCACCCCCTCCTGGGAAGAAGACCTCCAGGTAGAGCTGGATGAATACGCGCAACTGAATCCCGGGGATGAGAGCTACCTCGACACCTCACGCCAGCGGGTCTACGAGCTCTTCGTCGCCGCCGCTACCGGTCAGCTCAATCTCGGCAACCTGGACCAGGCGGATGCCATGCTCGCCAGCGCCGCCAACTGGTACGGCGAATCCAACGAAACCGCCGCGATCAAATCCCAGGTAGACCAGGAGCGCGAAGAGCTGCGCGCGCGTCTCGAAGCCGAGCGCCTCGCCGCCGAGCGTGAAGCCGAACGCCTGCGCCAGCAGGAGCTGGCGGAAGAGCGCCGCCGCGCGGAGCAGGAAAAGCAGCGCCAGCTCAACGCCATCATCGGCGAAATGGAAACCACCCTGCGCTGCCGCTTCGATATGAATGTCGGCGGCGTTTCCCCGCAGCTCACTGCGCTTGCCCAACTGGATGCCGCCAAGGCCCGGAAAATCCGCCCGGTACTGGCCGAAGAGCTGAACGGCTGCATCAAAGACCTTGCCGCGGAAGATCCCCTGCGCACCGAGCCCCTGTTGCAACAGGCCCGCGCGCTGCTGCCGGAACAGCAGTTGCTCCAGGATTTCGAGCTGGACTACTGCGGCCACCTGCAACCGGGCAGCGGCGGCCGGGGCGACCGCTACACCTGCGCCGACCGCCTCGAAGACGGCAGCAAAGGCCCCACCATGGTCGTCGTCAATGGCGACACTCGCAAAGCACTGGTGGTGAGCAAATACGAAATCAGCAACGCTGATTTCAAGCGCTTCTGCAGCGTCACCAGCCACTGCGAGGGCCTGGAGCTCGGCCCGGACACACTGCCCGTCAACAATATCTCTGTTGCCCTGGCGGAAGAGTACCTCGACTGGCTCAGCGCCCAGACCGGCTACGACTACCGCCTGCCCAGCGAACGGGAATGGTTTGCCGCCGCCAGCGGCAACGGCGAGCCCGAGGTCGCCGACCGCAACTGCTATCTCAAATACGGGGGCGTTGAGAAGGGTACTGAACTGTTGGCCGTTAGAGCGGGCACCGGCAACGCCTTCGGCATCGTCAACGCCGTGGGCAACGTGCAGGAGTGGGTATTCGGCCCCGAGGGCAAATTGATGGCCGCCGGCGGCAGTCGCGACGATGCCATGAGCCGCTGTCTGGTCACCACCAAACGCTTCCACAGCGGTGAAGCCGACGGGCTCACCGGGTTCCGTATCGTTCGCAATTTCGACTGATTCCAAAACGCCAATACTGCGCACAAATCAAAAGCAGGCCGGCGGGCGCTAAAATAATAGTGACAAAAATTTGTAGGGAGGAGTATGAATACCCGTGGTAAAAACCGACTGGCCGTCGCCGGTGCCAGCCTGTTGCTGGCCGCGCCTTGTCTCAACGCCCAGGAAGGGGATTCCAGCTTTCGCAGCCGCGTCCGTGCCGCCTTCGACCAGGACGCGCCCACCATCAACGAGCAGGACGTCACCCGCGACTTCGAGCACCGCACCCGCAGCGAGGACCCCAACCTCAATACCGAAATCCCCAAAGTCTCCCAGCGCAACCGCGGCCCGCGCATCACAGTAAGGGAATTCCGCTTTCATCGCCTGAAGGAATACCCGGAATTTGGTATCACCAGAGAGGCCGTGGAACAGTTCGCCGAAGGGCTGCGGATAAAATTCATGAAGGAAGACCAGCTCCTCGCCAGCGGTTACACCGCCGACGAGCTGGAAGAACTCGCCCTCACCCTCGACGGCATGAACCTGCGCTACGAGTCCGGAGACCTGGGTCCCGCCGAGCTGCGCCGCCTCAGCAATATCATCGACCAGCAAAATGCCGAGCGCGGCCTCAGCTACGGCGACCTGGAGGAGATCGCCGCGGAGCTCACCCGCTTCTATCGCAAGCAGGGGCTCTTCCTCGCCCAGGTACAGCTGCCCGCCCAGGAAGTGCAAAACGGCGTGGTCACCCTCGTCGTCCAGGAGGGTCTGCTGGGCCAGATCGCCGCCGAAGGCAACAACAACTACTCCCTGGAACAGCTGGCCGCCCCCTTCGAAAGCCAGCGCGGCAAACTGGTCAATCACGAAGATATCGAAGAGGGACTCTACCTGCTCAACGACCTGCCGGCCCTCAATATCACCGGCTACTTCAGTCCCGGCGACAATCCCGGTGAAACCAGGTTGAATTTCAAGGTCCGCGACGAAAACTCCTGGAAGGCGGTAGTCCGCTTCGACAATCACGGTTCCATCTTTACCGGGGACCAACGCGCCTTTACCTCGGTTGACTGGCTGAACCCGTTGGGTATTGGCGATGCACTGACGGTCGGTTATCTGAAGTCCTATCAAACAGAAAATCTCTCGGGCTTCGGATCTGATCTCGGCCAGTTCCGCTACAGCCTGCCTCTGTTCGGACCTCGCACCCGCCTGCAGTTTTCCGCCGACTACAATGAATTTTCCCTGCGCGATGACGAGGATGAAAATAATATTATCAACCTGCTGGAAATTACCGGTGTCAATGAGAGCTACGCCCTGACCCTGGATCACAAATTTCGCCGTTCGCGGGATTTCAACCTGACTGGTACATTCAGCCTGACCGACAAACAGTCCAACCTGGAAGCCATTATCGAGCTGCCGGATCCGGGAGATCACGTCTACGGCGGTGAGTTGGGGCTGTATATGGATAGCCTGTCGAGCGGTGCCGTACGGATGCTGAACATCCTGAATGCCAAGTTACAGTACGGCGAGCATCAAAATGAAGTCGAGCCGCTTCGCGGCGGCGAATTTGCAAAGTTCGCCGCCGATACCAGTTCGCTGATCTTTGTACCCATACCTTTTACCGACACGCGGTCGCGCCTGATTCTCAAGAGCCGTTGGCAATACAGCGACAAGAGCCTGCCCGCTTTCGAGCAGTTTTCCCTGGGCGGAGCCAGTGGCGTGCGCGCTTTCGATGTGCGCGACTTCTCTGCCGATCAGGCGGGATTGCTTTCTGCGGAGTGGTACTTCGATTTCCCGGACGCGATCAACCCGAGAATTTTTGGCAACCGCCTCAACGATATTCTCCAGGTGGCGCTGATCGCCGACGGGGGCTACGGCGTCCTCAACAACTACGAAGTAAGCCCGGAAGGAGAGAAGGTGAACGATGACTGGAGTGCGTTTTCCGGCGCCGGGCTGCTGTTCAAGTTCAGCTGGCAGGAGACCTTTGCCGGTCAGGTATCGCTGGCTTGGCCGACCATGTCCAAGTCCTCGATTCAAGGCACCGGCGACGACCCGGACGACCCGACCATCTATGCAGATTTCTCATTCTTCTTTTAACTGACTCCCATTCTATCGACCGCTGTTGGAGCAGGAAGCTCTTCGCAAGGTACCAGTATGAAAGCAAAAAAAATGACGCTCGAACTGAAAAAACTCACTTCGGCCATCAAATTGTGGCAACTGGCCTGTGCAGGACTGATGGCCAGCCAGATCGCCGCTCCAGCCGCATACGCTGCGCCGAAAGGCGGCGTGGTGGTCGGTGGCGACGGCACCATTGATACCAAGGATCTGACGACCATTATCGACCAGAAGACTGATCTGCTGGCT
Organism: Microbulbifer sp.; assembly: GCF_051659245.1. Taxonomy (NCBI): domain Bacteria; kingdom Pseudomonadati; phylum Pseudomonadota; class Gammaproteobacteria; order Cellvibrionales; family Microbulbiferaceae; genus Microbulbifer; species Microbulbifer sp. The sequence goes on along the minus strand of NZ_JBOFOC010000043.1, from coordinate 3,004 downwards.
ATCGACTGGGACTCCTTCAACCTGAGCGAAGAGGAGTTGGTCAAGTTCCTGCAGCCTGATTCCTCCTCGATAGTGCTGAACCGAATTCTCGACCAGAGTCCGAGCGAGATCCGCGGTGCCATAGAAGCAAACGGCAATGTGATACTGGCAAATCCACGCGGGGTCCTGTTTACCGAGACTGCCACCATCAACGTCGGTGCCATTACCGCGGCCGGCCTGGATATGGACCCGAACGATTTTATGAGCGGTAACTTCGCCTTCAAGGGCGAGTCGGGCAGCGCTGGATATGTGGTCAACCGGGGGGTGATCAATGCCTCCAGTGCGGCACTGGTGGGCAAGCAGGTCACCAATGCGGCCACCGGCCTGATCAGCGCCGACCTGGTCAGTCTGACGGCGGCCGACGAAGCCGTCCTGACTTTCGACGCCGACGGCCTGATCGGGATCAAGATCACCAAGGAGGTGATGGAGAACGAACTGGGCGTAGATAGCGCGGTATTAAACAAGGGCTCGCTGGACGGCAAGCAGGTGCTGATGGAGGCGAAAGTCTCCGGTGACCTCTTTACTTCCGCTGTGAATAATGAGGGTGCCGTTCGTGCTCGGGGTATCGACACCAGCGGGGGCAAGATCCGCCTGTTCGGTTCCGGCTCGAGTGTGGTCAACAGCGGCGAATTGAACGTGTCCGGTACCAACGGAGGCGAAGTCGCCGTGGAGGGTGACAGCGCCATACACAGTGGTCGCATCAGTGCCCGGGGTGCTGCCGGAGAGGGTGGCCAGGTACAGGTACTGGGCGATCAGGTTGTGGTCGCCGGCCATATCGATGCCAGCGGCACTGGAGGTGGTGGAGAGGTGCTGATCGGTGGCGACTACCAGGGGGCCAATGGCCAGGTCCGCAATGCCGAGACCACAACCGTTACCGACGAGACCGAAATCGTTGCCAGTGGCATTGGCAATAGCGACGGCGGCAAGGTAATCGTCTGGGCTGATGACAGCACGTATTTCGCCGGTAGCATCCGAGCGGAATCCGGTGAGCTGGGGGGTGACGGGGGCTTTGTCGAAACCTCAGGCAAGGTCACTTTGAGTCTCGACCAGGAAGAACTGTACGTATCCACTCTCAGTCGCGCCGGTGGAGAGACCGGTGAATGGCTGCTGGATCCCGGCTGGCTGGATATTTCCGATACCTGTACTACGAACTGCGTTTCGACTACTACTCTTGAATCCGCGCTGGAATCCAACAATGTCACGATTATAGTCAGTGACGCCAATACGGCGTTCGCAACTGGTCAGACGATTACGGATGACGGGGATCCGGATACCGACTACGCGGACGGTATCCGTGTGTCCAGCGATCTGACCTGGGGCACAGCCACGGAACTCACGCTGAACTCATTCAGCAATATACAGATTGAAAGTGGGGTAACCATCTCTGCTGCCAACGGCGATCTGTCCATGATTGCCGGTAGCTCTTTAACCAACAGTGGCAGCATTGATGTCAATAACTTTTCTTTAGCTGTCGGCACTGAGGGGCTAGGATCTACAAATAGTCTGGGAAGTGTAACGGTTTCAGGGGCTGGCCAGGTTGCCGGTGGTGCAGGGGCGGATAGTTTTACTCTGTCTTCAGCGGATGATGTTCTGGTCATTGATGGCGATAACGCCTTCACCCTGGCCGGAAATATTTCTTTTGATGCCGTTGACAGTGTGGATACCGGTACCGGCAGTGATACCGTTACCGGTGTCGGCGCAGACTGGATTCTGAATGGTACCGGCGGGGTTGAGAGCAGTGGCATCACATTTGTTGGTGCGGAAGAGGTGAATGCGAATAACGCGGGGCTGATCGGCACCGCGGGAGACGACGGCTTCGCACTGACAGCCACGGGCGAAGTTGTTGCAGACGGAATGCAATTCGGTGGTTTGATCGGTGTAGACGGGTTAGACGGCGCCGACACTCTCGATGCCGGCGCCTATGTGGATGGCCTGGAGTTGACTGAGAACAATAATCAGGTCAGCGCCGGCGCACTTCTGTTCAGCAATATCGAGAGCGCTACGGCCGGCAGCCTCAGCGGTAGTGCTGGCGACGATAACTTTGTACTGCAGTCGGATGGCAGCGTCGGTGCCAACGGCATAACTTTCAGTGATCTGAGTTCCGTGGATGGCCTTGGCGGCGTCAACGCCCTGGATGCCAGCGCTTTTGTGGCTGGTCTCAGCCTCACCGGCACCGACAACCAGCTGGGCGCCAACTCCATAATCTTCAGCAATATCCAGAATGCGATAACCACGGCGCTGGCAGGCAGCCTCGGTGCGGATCTTTTCACCATCACCGCCGATAACGCTCTCAGTGCTGCGAGTATCGACTTCACCGGCTTAAGCAGCGTCAGTGCCGGTGCCGGGAGTGACACGGTGACAGCCTTGGGGCTGGTAAGCCTGACCGGCAACAGCGGTGAAGCGCTGACCAGTGGTATCAGCTTCTCGGGCATAGAGTCGGTAAGTGGCGGCAGCCTTGAAGGTTCGGACAGTGCCGATACTTTCGTTGTCACCGGCACCAATGCGCTGACGGGTAATGATATCGCCTTTAGCGGTATCAGCAGTGTTGATGCCAAACTGGGTAGCGATAGTGTTACTGGCGTTGCAGATGCCGACTGGACACTGACGAGTTCCAATAATGAGGCAATAAACAGCGGTATTACCTTCACCAATGTGGAGACATTATCCGCGATAAACGGAGGACTGGTTGGCACCGGCGCTGATGAAAGCTTTGTTCTGCAAGCATCTGGCGATGTTTCTACCAATGGCATGACCTTTGGCGGCCTGGATTCTGTGGACGCTCTGGGCGGCACCAACACCCTGGATGCCAGTGCCTATGCAGCGGGTCTCGGCCTCACCGGCACCGACAACCAGCTGAGCGCCGGCTCCATTCTCTTCAGTAATATCCAGAATGCAGTGGCCTCGGCCCTGGCGGGGAGCACCGGCGGGGACCTGTTTACCATCACCGCAGACAACGCCCTCAATG
>NZ_JBOFOC010000042.1:0-9805 GCF_051659245.1 Microbulbifer sp. | reverse complement strand
AATGAATGGGCTTGATCCCCACGCCTACCTGAAGGATGTTCTGGATCGGCTACCGACCCAGCGCGCCAGCGCTATCAGGGAACTGTTGCCACATAACTGGCAACCAGCTGACAAGGTGTGATCGCCGGACGCTTACAGTAACAGCACTGCCATGGAAAAAGACATGTATTTTTATACGCGGAGTTCGATTTATACCGAGGGGAGGCGGCGCGTCGGGTGCAGGCCTGCCTGGAAGAGTTGTCCCGGGAGCTGGATATAGAGCCCTGGCCTGGCTGCTCAAGCACCCGAGCAATATGGCTCCGGTACTCGGCAGCGGCAGGATTTCCCCTGCGCAACAGTGTTGCCGCGCTGGGCAGGGAGTTGCCGCGGGAGGCCTGGTTTTGCGTGTTGCGCGCCGCCCGCGGGCGCGATGTGGATTGATCCCTGTGCCGCTCAGCTGACGTAGGCGTTGTCCGGCACCAGGCTGTAGTTCTCATTGCCCAGGTCGAATTGCTCCAGCGGAGCCAGTTTGGTAGGTACCGAGTAGTGGCGCAGCGGCTTGTCGTCGCGCCAGTCCATGACTTCCACTTCCTCGCCCTGGATTCCATGCAGCAGTGTTTCAAACTGGGTAACCGCGGTGGAGATCAGCGACTGGTACTCCAGCTTGTCAGCGAGTTTGATAAAACGAAACTCCCCTTCGGCCTGCTCTATACGCAGCCAGCCGGCACCGCGCTTCTTGTCGGCTTCGCCGATGACCAGGGGGCCCAACTGGTCCTGGAACAGTGGCGTGAGCTGGGCGGAAGAAGGGGCGTCAACCGGTACTCCAACCCAGACCCAGCCGGACAGGCCGATGCGGCTCAACTGCCATTCACTCAGCCATACCGTCTGTTCGTCGTCGATGCGGAATTCGCTGTATTCCTTATGACCGGGGCGGCTGTCGAAGTGAACCTCCGCATTGGGATTTTCCTTGCGGAAGTTGTGCAACTGCTGGGTCATCTCGTAATTCACTTCCCAGTGTTTCCTCAGCCGCCACTGGATGGGGTACTCCCCCCATTCGACGATGTATTCCTCCCGCTCGCGCACGGTTTCCGCCACGCGCCAGAAGGCGCCGTCGATCAGGATGCAGGTGTCCCCGGGTTTGCTGCCGGGAGCGATAATGCTGCACTCCGGGGAGGCCTCTGAGGCGTTCACCACGTGCTCGCCGCGCCCCTCGATCACTTCATACCAGGGAAAGCCGTGGCGCAGCGGCGGGGGAAAAGCCAGCGGCGGACGCCCGGCGAGCAGCCGGCGGAATAGAACGGATTTCTCTATTTCCAGGGCCGACAGGGTATAACCTTCCTTATAAGTGATCTGGCCCCAGGTGAAGGCAGCGCGAATTAGTTGTCTTTCTCGATCTGAAAAGCTCATGGGCGCAGGACAGGAAAAGAGGGATTGCAGGACGAAACCTTACCACTGTGTGCCCTACCGCGCTAATGCTATCGGACCGCCACCTGCCGGTAGTCGCAGGGGGGACAAAATCCGGTAGACTGGCGCTGTTTGTGGCAAGAGAGAGACAGTGCAGTGGTAAGGAGGCGACGGCTGCTGTTGGCGGCGGCATTGATGGTGGCGACGGGGCTTTCGGGCACAGCGGTCGCACAGGGCCAGCCACCTTCGGAAACCTGTTATCTGGACGGCTGGGGAGATCCGTTGCGCTGTTACCAGGCCCCCCTCGATGGCGGTGGACTGGAAAACCTGGCGGTAATGGTGGCGCCGGCGGTCAACGGCAGCGCCCGCGAGCCCCTGTATCTGCTCGCCGGCGGGCCCGGTCAGGCGGCCAGCGACCTGGCGCCGCTGCTGAACGCCTTTCGAAGGATCAACCGCGAGCGCGCCATCGTCATGGTGGACCGCCGCGGCGCCGGCCGTTCCGGCGCCTTCCGCTGCGGTTTCGGCAGCGACATGCCCGCGGACCTGGAAGCCTTTTCCCGGCAGTTGGCGCAGTGCTACCTGCAAAAGGCGGATTTCGCCGAAACCCTGAACAGTCGCCAGACGGTGGAGGACCTGGAGCGGGTACGCCACTTCCTCGGCCACGGGCGCATCGCGCTCTGGGGCGGCTCTTGGGGAACGCGCACCGCACTGCTCTATCAGCAATGGCACCCGGAATCCCTGCATGCTTTGGTGCTGGATGCGGTCGCGCCCATCGATACCAAAGTATTCCTCACAGCCCACGCCGCCGAGAATGCGTTGCGGCAACTGGAGCGGGATTGCGCGGAGGATGTGGTGTGCGCCCGCTTCGGCGACTGGCGCCGGCAACTGGATCAGCTGCTTTCCCAGTGGGACGATGAGCGGGCCGCGAACTTTCCGGACCCGCTGACCGGCGCGCCGGCTGAACAACCCCTTGCCCGCTGGGCCCTGGCCAACGCCATCCGCACAGCACTCTACGACCCCAAAGCCGCCGCACAGCTGCCCTACGCGATAGACCAGACCCGTCTGGGTAACTACCGACCCCTCTCCAGCATCGCCGGATTGTTCGTCAGCAGGACTGATTCCATGGCCATGGGGCTCACCTTTTCTGTGGCCTGTGCCGAGGAACTGAACCGCATCAGCGGGGAGGAAGTGGCTGCAGACAGCGCAAATACCTTTCTCGGTACAGCCTTCTTCGATCTGTTCAAGTCCGGTTGCGAGGTCTGGCCGGTACAGCCCAAGCCCTACGACGCGCCGGAACCCAGGGAGCAGCCGGTACTGTTGATTTCCGGAGGCGCGGACCCGATTACCCCGCCGGTTTACGCCGAGCGGCAGTTGGACTACCTGTCCCGCAAACAGCACCTGGTTGTCGCCGGTGGCGGCCATATCAATTCCCCCCGCGGCTGTATTCCCGAACTGATCGCGCGCTTCCTCGACAGTCCCGGCAAACCGCTCGATGACAGCTGCGTAGCGGAAATACGGCGGCCGCCGTTTATGGCCGATGCCTTCGGGCCGGCGCTGGATATGGGAGGGGCGGAACAGTGATCGAAGTGGAATCCGTACACAAGCAGTTCGCCGGGCGGCCGGTGCTGCACAATTTGGGTTTTTCCGTGCCGGACGGACGCATCACCGCACTGCTCGGCGCCAACGGCGCCGGCAAGACCACCTGCCTGCGAATTATCACCGGGCTGTTGCGGGCGGACTCCGGGCGGGTGCTGCTGGGCGATATGGATGTGGCCCGCGACCCCATGGCAGCGCGGCGCCAACTGGGTGTGGTGGGGGACCGCGAGGGGCTCTACGAGCGGCTCACAGTCGCGGAGTACCTCTCCCTGTTCGCGCGTATACAGGGGCTCTCTGGCGGTGCGTTGCGCGAGGCGCTGGAGTCCGTACGCGGTGAACTGGAGCTGGGTGACCTGTGGCACCGGCGCACCCGGGGGTTTTCCCAGGGAGAGCGCATGAAGGTCTCCCTGGCGCGGGCGCTGGTACACCGGCCCCGACACCTGATCCTGGATGAGCCCACGCGGGGGCTGGATGTGCTCGCCGCCCGGCTGTTGCGCAGAACACTGCTGCGCCTGCGCGCCGCGGGCACCACAATATTGTTTTCCAGCCACGTGATGCCCGAGGTCGCGGAACTCTCCGACCGGGTGCTGGTGATGGCCGGCGGCCGGATCGTCGGCAGCGGTTCGCCGCAGGAGTTGGCACAGCACACCGGCTGCGACAACCTGGAGGACAGTTTTGTCGCCCTCGCCTATGGTGGCACAGGGGGCGAAGCGGAGCAGCGGCAAGAGAGGGAGCCGGCCTAATGGAAAAACGACGATTCAGGCCGCAGATGGCTCCGCTGCTGCTCAAGGAATTCCTGGAGGCCTGGCGGGACCGCCGGGCGCTGTGGATGGCGATCTGTTTCTCGCTGATGTTCCCGGTGCTGCTGGCCGGGGTCACCATCTTTGTGGTGAAAAAGAACACCGAGGAAACGACGCGCCTGGCGCTGCTGGGAGCGGAGCATGCACCGCTGCTGGAGCGGCAGCTGCGCGGGCCCAACCTGGAGGTGGAGGCCGTAGCGGAGGGAAGCCCGCGGCAGCTGTTAAACGACGGCTTCGACCTGGTGCTGCAGTTGCCGGACAATTTCTCCCGCGATTACCGGGATTTCCGCGCCCCGCCGTTGTACCTGTATGTGGACAGCTCCGCGACCAGCGCCGGGCGCGCCGAGCACCACTTGCAGGAGCGCCTCAATAGCCTGCAACAACTGGTGGTGAGCCAGCGGCTGACTGCCCGCGGCGTGGCGCCCCAGTTGTTGGCACCCTGGCAGCTCCAGGTGCGCGATGTGAGCACTCCCTCCAGCCGCGGCGCGCTGATTCTGGCGATGGTGCCGGGCCTGCTGATTCTGACTCTGTTTGTGGCCAGCCTCGCCACCTCGGTGGACACCTCCGCCGGCGAGCGCGAGCGCCTCAGCCTGGAGACACTGCTGTTGCAACCGCTGCCGGCCTGGCAGGTGATCGCCGCCAAGACCCTGGCGGTTGCCAGCCTGGGCTGGCTGGGTTCGCTGCTGGCCATCGCCGCGCTGGTGGCGCTGATGCCGGTGATGCCGCTGGCGGAGCTGGGTATCCAGCAGGCCACCACCACCGGCGGCGTGCTGGTCATGGGCTTGCTGCTGTTGCCCCTGGCGCTGCTGGTGGCGGTGGTGCAGATACTGTTGGCACTGCGTTCCAGTTCCTTCAAGGACGCGCAAACCCAACTGAGCATTCTGCAGATAGCCCCGGTGACACTGCTGATGGTACTGGATGCGGCCAGGGTCGATCTGACGGACAATTACTGGCAACTGGTGCCCCTGGTGGCGCAGCAGCAGTGGCTGAAGGCGCTGCTGGTGGGCGAATCGGTGTCCGCGGGCTGGGTATTGGCGGGGTCCCTGGCCTGCCTGCTGCTGGTGGCGGCCGCCGTCGCCTTTGGCGCCCGCGCCCTGCGCCGGGAAAGACTTCTGAATGCGGAATGATGAATGATGAATGCGGAACGCGGGGCGGGAGCCGGTGCGCGCGAAGGATTGTTGACGGTCGACCTGCAGGCGATTGGAGATAACTACCTGACTCTGCGGGAACGGTTGGCGGGCGGCAGCCGCTGCGGCGCGGTGGTCAAGGCGGACGCCTACGGTCTGGGTATGGCCCGGGTGGCACCGGCCCTGTACCGGCGCGGTTGCCGCGATTTCTTCGTCGCCACCCTGGTGGAGGGGCAGAGCCTGCGGGCGCTGCTGCCGGACGATGCGGATATCATCGTGCTTACCGGCGTGCGCTCCGGGCGCGAACTGGAGTGTGCGCGCGCCGGCCTGGTGCCGGTCCTGTTCACTCCGCAGCAGCTGCGGGCGTGGGTGGACAGCTGTGCCCGGGCGGGTATTCGCGCCCCTTGCGCGCTCAAGGTGGATTCGGGCATGACACGCCTGGGTATGTCGCCGGCAGAACTGGGGCAACTGCTGGCGGAGCGCGACCTGCTGCGCGCCGCGGATATACAATTGCTGCTGAGCCACCTGGCCTGCGCCGACGAACCGGCGCACCCGCAAAATGCCCGGCAGTTGGAGTGTTTCCGCCGCGCCGGCGGGGAATTAAAAACGCTCTGCCCACGGGTTTCCCTGAGCCTGGCCAACTCCTCGGGCATTTTCCTCGGTGACGACTACCACTTCGATATCGCCCGGCCCGGCTCGGCGCTCTATGGGGTCAACCCGGTGCCGGGATCGCCCAACCCCATGCGCGCGGTGGTGGAGCTGAGTCTGCCGGTGGTGCAGAAACGCTATGTGGCCGAGGAGAGCAGCGTGGGTTACGGGGCGACCCAGAAAGCCGCCGCCGGCAGCTGGCTGGCAGTGGCGCGGGGCGGCTATGCGGACGGTATACTGCGCGCCCAGGGAGGCCGCGGCTGCGGCTGGGCCTGCGACCGGCGGCTGCCCATGGTGGGCCGGGTCTCCATGGATTCGGCCACCTATGACATCAGCGCCCTGAACGAGGCCCAGCGCGAAGCCCTGGAGAATATCGAAGTGCTGAACCGCGAGCTGACCGTAGACGAAGTGGCCGGTTACGCCGGTACCATCGGCTACGAAATTCTCACCAGCCTGGGCCACCGCTATTCCCGCCGCTACCTGAGGTCTTGAAAGTGCCAGTCTCCGATTCTGCATTGCGGCAATTGCGCCCGGTCCTGGATCTTCTCGCCGACGGCGAGGTGCACTCCGGCGAGTCCCTGGGCGCGGTCCTGGGAGTGAGCCGCGCCGCGGTGTGGAAGCAACTGAAAAAACTCGAGTCTTACGGGATTCCCCTGGAGTCGGTAAAAGGACGCGGCTATCGACTGCCCGGCGGACTGGACCTGCTGGTCGCCGAGGGGATTGAAGCCGGGCTGACCCCGCGCACCCGGGCCCTGCTCGGCGAACTGATCCTGCTGGACCGGGTGGACTCCACCAATGCGCAGATACTGGCGCGGCTGGAGAAGGGCAGGGGTCACGGCGCGGTAATGTTCGCCGAACAGCAGACCGCCGGCCGCGGCCGGCGCGGGCGCAGCTGGGCCAGCCCGTTCGGGGGCGGAATCAATTTCTCCATCGGCTGGCAGTTCAACGGCGGCGTGCAGCTGCTGGAGGGCCTGAGCCTGGCGGTGGGAGTGGCGCTGACGCGCGCGCTGGCAGAGTTCGGTGTGCCGGATATTCGCCTGAAGTGGCCCAACGACGTCTGGTGCCGGGGGCGCAAGCTGGCCGGTGTGCTGCTGGAGCTGAGCGGCGATCTCACCGACCGCTGCGCGGTGGTGGTGGGTGTAGGGCTGAATGTAGGCCTGCCGGAGGCGAGCGGCGAAAATATCGACCAGCCCTGGATCGACCTGAATCGGGTGCACCCGGGAATCGGGCGCAATGAATTGGCGGCCTCACTGCTGAACCAACTGCTGCCATTGCTGGAAACCTATCCGGTGGAGGGTTTTGCCGCTTACCGCGAGGCGTGGCAGCAACTAGACCAGTTCTCCGGGCGGCCGGTGCGCATTGCCAGTGCGCGGCAGGAGTGGACCGGCGTGGATCGGGGCGTTGACGACACCGGGGCCCTGATTCTGGAAACCGACGGAGGGGTAAAGCGGTTTTACGGCGGCGAAGTGTCCCTTCGGGAGGCTGTGGATTGAGCGTGGGACTGATACTGGAACTGGATATCGGCAACACCCGCAGCAAGTGGCGCCTGCTCGACAACGGGCGGCCGCTGGCGCTGGGAGCCCTGGACACCGCTGCACTGAAGCGCGGCGAGCTGCCGGTGGCCTGGAGCGACATCAGGCCACAGCGGCTGCGCGCCGCCAATGTGGCTGGAGAGGCCGTCGCCGACGCTCTCGCGGCGCTGGCGAGGGGCCGGTTCGGGTTGGAGGCGGAGTTCGCCCGGGTGCGGGCCGACTGTGCGGGGGTCACCTGTGGCTACCGGAAACCCGGCGGACTGGGAGTGGACCGCTGGCTGGCGGTGCTCGCCGCGCACCGGCTCGACCCGCGCGCCGCGCTGATTGTGGACTGCGGCAGTGCAGTGACCCTCGATTTGCTGGATACTGGCGGGCGGCATCTGGGAGGATATATATTGCCGGGCCTCGGCCCCATGCGCCGCGCCCTCTACAGCGATACCGACGCGGTAAAGGTGCGCGAACTCCGCTCTCCCGGCATGTCCCTGGCGCCGGGCCGCGATACCGGGGAAGCGGTCAACCGGGGCCTGCCGCTGATGGTGATGGGTGCCGTGGAGCGCGCGCTGGCGGAGCTGCGGCGAACAGTTGGTGGCGAGCCGCTGCTGTGGCTGACCGGAGGGGACGGCGAATTCTTTTCATCCCTGTTTGCCCGGCCCCATGAATTGGTTCCTGAGCTGGTACTGGACGGCCTGGCACTCAGCAACCCCTAACCCGGACATTGCGCCACGCCGCTCAATTTTTTTGTATAACGCTATGATTTCAAACAATTTCCAGAGATATCCCAGATGATAATTTGCTGCCCACCACCGCTGGCCGCGCCCTCGCTTGATCTCTGCACGCTCAGCACATTTTTGCGGCTAATACGTGCAATAAGCATGCATCTACACCGCAAAAATGCACTGAGCGCGCAGATCTCGGCGCGATCATCACGGCCCCTGGCACAATATCCGGGTTAACAGTTTCCGATTTTATGCGCTGGATAGTTCTCGCCCTGTTGCTCGCCAATATCGGCCTCTACGGCTGGTTTCAGACCGCCGGCCGCGCTCCGCAGTCGCCGGCTGTCGACAGCGCCGTGCCCCGGGAGGCCGGCGACCCTATTGTGCTGGTGAAAGAGGCCCCGCAAGACGCCCTGTCTGCCGCCCCCCCGGCTCCCGGGCCAAAGCTGCAGAGCGGGGATTTGTGCACTCTGCTCGGCCCCTTTGAAGAGGCGTACCTGGGGGAGGCCATAGCGCAGCGGCTGCAGGCCCTGCAGGTGGATGCGGCACTGCGCGAGGTGGAGGTGCAGGGGCAAATGCGCTACTGGGTATTCCTGGCGCCCGCGGATTCGCGCCGTGAGGCGTTCCGCAAGCTGCGCGAGTTGCAGGCGGCGGGGATAGACAGTTATGTGATCCCCAAGGGTTCGCTCGCCAACGGAATCTCCTTCGGCATATTCTCCGAGCCGGACCGCGCTGAATCCCTGGCGGAGGAGTTGCGCCAGAAGGGCATTGACATCCGGACCCGCGAGGAGCCGCAGACCTACCTGGAGCGCTGGGTGGTACTGCCCCCCGGCGGCGCCGAATCGCTGGCGGAGGATTTCTGGGGCCAACTGCAGCGGGAATACCCGGAGCTGGACCGGCGGCAGAATCTCTGCAGCGAAGTAAACGGCGACTCGGAAGGGTAGGGTGCGCCGTGCGCACCGGGTACCTGTGCGAACCCCGAGAGCCTTGTAGTTAAGCCAGTGGCGGCCCGGCATCAGGCCCTTCGCCTCGACGGCCGAATATTCTTTCGAGCCCCCAGTCCCGAGCCCCCAAGTCCCGCCTGCACTTCCCCCTGTTGCGCCCGACCAGAACATCCCCTAGAATCCCGCCTCCACGTTGCGGGGCCGATACGGCTTCCACGGGGTAGAGACAGGGCTGGCGTAGCTCAGTTGGTAGAGCAGCTGACTTGTAATCAGCCGGTCGGGGGTTCGACTCCTCTCGCCAGCTCCATTTTTGTCTCTCGCGCTGTTCGCTTTGAGCTCTGCAGATAAGTCTGTGAATTTGAAGGGAAAATCGTTGACAGTGCGCTGGCCGGTGTAGAGAATACACGCCGCTTTCGAGCAGGGGTTCCCGAGTGGCCAAAGGGATCAGACTGTAAATCTGACGCGCAAGCTTCGGTGGTTCGAATCCACCCCCCTGCACCATACAAGAGGCAGAGAGCAGAGGTTGAGTGATCGGCTCTGTGTCCTTAAGAATCCGCGTGCGGATTGGTTCTGCGGGTATGGTTCAATGGTAGAACCTCAGCCTTCCAAGCTGATGATGCGGGTTCGATTCCCGCTACCCGCTCCATTATCCCGGGGCTGCGGCTTGTGAGGGATCGCGTGGAGTTTGGCAGTAGTGCTCATGTAGCTCAGGGGTAGAGCACACCCTTGGTAAGGGTGAGGTCGGCGGTTCAAATCCGCCCATGAGCTCCATTATTTAGGCCGTGGGGGCAGGTGTCTCCGCGGCTGTTTGTATCCGGGTGCCGGGTTTTTGGTGGTCGGGTGCGCCGGTTCTGGAAGTAGGTTCCGCTGATCAGGGCGTGCCTATATTTAGGAGGCTAGCAATGGCAAAAGAAAAGTTTGAGCGTTCCAAGCCCCACGTGAACGTGGGCACCATCGGTCACGTAGACCACGGTAAAACCACCCTGACTGCCGCGCTGACCCGCGTTTGCTCCGAAGTTTGGGGCGGCGCTGCCGTTGCTTTTGACGGCATCGACAATGCCC
>NZ_JBOFOC010000041.1:0-37185 GCF_051659245.1 Microbulbifer sp. | reverse complement strand
GGGCCATGCCCGCGAACAGACCCCGATCGCGGGCATGGCCCGCTCCTACAGGGGGAGTAAGTTGCGATTCAAGTAGGGTTAGCCGCCGAGTGCTGGACGGTCAACGAGTGGCCGCAGACCCAGGGGCCGTCCAGCTCCGCTTCCAGTTGGCGCCACAGTTTTTGGCAGCGCTGCTCGGTGGACTTGCGCAGCTGGCGCGCGCCCTCATCAATTATGCTGCGTTGCGAAACGCCACGATCACCGGCATCCGCGCCGCGCGCCAGGCGGGGAAGAAGCCGCTGACAAAGCCGATCAGCAGCGCCAGTATCGCGCCCTGCATAAACAGGTCCGGCGACATCTCGAAGCTGAACACCACCTGGGTAAAACTGCCCCCCAGAGTGGAGGCGTTCATGCCGTCGAAAAATACAAAGGCGGCCAGGGAGCCCAGCAGGCCGCCGGCGACGGCCAGCACCAGTGCCTCGGCGATGGTGCCGCAGAAGGCGGAGAAGTTGCCGAAGCCCAGGGCGCGCAGGGTGGCGATTTCCTTCGCCCGGTCGGCCACCGAGGTGTACATGGTATTCAGCGCGCCGGCGAGGGCGCCCAGGGCCATGATAAAGCTGATCACGCGGCCGAAAATGGCCATGTACTGCAGCTGTTTGCCCTGGCTGGCGAAATACTCGCTCTCCGTCTGCAGGTCCAGGTTCAGGCGCGGCTCCCGGTCGATGGTTTCCTGCAGCGGTGCCAGGTCGCCGGGGTTTTCCAGTTGTGCGCGGATGGTCTGGTAGCTGCTGCCGCGGTTGTAGTGGCTCTGGATCATCTTGGCATCCGCCCAGAGTTCGCTTTCGAACACATTGCCGCCAGTGGAGAAAACGCCCACCACCGTCCACACATTTTTGCCGAAGCGGATCTCGTTGCCGAGCTGGAAGCCGTCGAACTCGCGCAGTATGCCGCTGCCTACGATCATCTCGTTGGTACCGGGGGTGAACATGCGGCCTTCCAGCAACTGCATGTTGCCGCGCATGGCCATGCCGCGCTTGTCCAGGCCGCGCAGGGGGATATTGGCCTTGCTGCCGGTGCTCTTCTTGATGCCGTCGACTATCACATAGAGTTCGGGGGACACCAGCGGGCCCTCCGCGTCCCGCGCTATGCCGGGCGATTCCTCGACCAGGTTGACCTGGTCGCGGCTGATCACGCTGTTCAGCTCCGCCTGGGAACCCTCGCGCATCATCAGCGCCACGGCGTCCGAGCCGGCGCCACTCATGGTGGCTTCGAACCCCTTGGCCATGGCCAGGAAGGCGAGCAGTATGGCCACCACCACGGCGCTGGCCAGCACCATCGCCAGGGACATCCACAGGCGCCGGGGCAGGCTGCGGATATTCATCACCGTAACCGCGGAGACTTGCGAAATAAGAGATCTCATTGGCTCACCCCCGATTGAATGCAGTGACGATATTGAGGCGCAGCGCGTTGAGCGCCGGCAGCAGCCCGGTGACCAGCCCCAGCAGCAGCATAAATAGCAGCGCCTGCAGGGCTACGCCGGAATCCAGCATCAGGTTGGGCAGGAACTGGGCCATGGTGCCCTTGGCACCTTGGATAATCAGCCAGGCGGCGCCCAGTCCGGCGAGGCCGCCGATCAGGGCGATCAGCAGGGACTCTGTCAGCACCATTTTGAAAATGCGCGGGGCGGGGAAGCCCAGGGTTTTCAGCACGGCTATCTCGCCGGTGCGCTCGCGCACCGCCAGTGCCATGGTGTTGCCGACCAGGATCAGTATGGTGAAGAAAGCCATGAATACCACGCCGAAGATGATCAGGCCAATATTGCCGATCTGTTCGATAAACGCCTTGCTGAAAGCCTCTTCAGTGCTGGTATCCGTTTCCGCCTGTGAATTGGCGAAGCCGCTGTCGATTGCGTCGGCGATGCGCTGGTTCTGCGCCGCGTCCACAGTGGTGAGGGTGATCCAGCCGATCCACTCGCCGCCGAAGCTCTGGGTCTCCATAAAGTACTTGAAATGGAGGTACATGCTGTTGGTGTCGTGCTGCGGATCGCTGCCGGTAAAAATACCCTCCACTACGAAGTCCCAGGTGTGGCCGCCGTCCTTGTGGGAAAAAATACTGGAGGAGACCGGCACCCGGTCGCCGATCTTCCAGCCCAGGCGCTGGGCCAGGCTTTCACCGACGATCACCCCCTGGCGGTTGCCCAGCCAGGCGGCTCGCTGCTCCGGCGGCAATAAGATTTCCCGCTCGTATACCTGCAGCCAGCTCTCCGGCTCCACTGCCATGGCCACTATCTGGTTGCGCGCCTCCTGGTAGTAGCCGCCGAACCAGTTGGCGTAGGTGACATTCTCTACGCCGTCCACCGCCGCCACCTTTTGCGCGTAGGCAATCGGCAGCGGCTGGGTGAAGTTGATCTTGTTGACCACCACCAGGCGGTTGTCCGCGGCCAGGTCGATGCCGGCGTCCAGCGCGCTTTTCAGAGTGGTGACCGCACCGAAAATCAGGAAGGCGATAAAGATGGCAAAACAGGTGAGAAACAGCCGCAACGGCTTTCTCGTCATGTTTTTGTAGATTAAGTAGAGATCGTTCATGCCGCCACTTCCCTCTGCACGAATTTGCCCTTGTCCAGGTGCAGTGTCTGACTGGCGTACCGGGCCGCCGCCGGGTCGTGGGTGACCATGACGATGGTCTTGCCGTGTTCGCGGTTGAGCAGCTGGAGCATTTCCAGGATTTCGTCGGCGGTTTCCCGGTCCAGGTCGCCGGTGGGTTCGTCACACAGAATCAGCTTGGGATCGGAAACGATGGCGCGGGCGATGGCCACCCGCTGTTGCTGGCCGCCGGACATTTCGCTGGGCATGTGTTTGGCGCGATCGCCGAGGCCCACCAGCGTCAGGGCGGTTTCCACGTTGGCCCGGCGCTGTGCCTTGGAGAGTTTGGTGAGCAGTAGCGGCAGTTCCACGTTGCGCGCTGCGTTGAGCATCGGCATCAGGTTGTAGAACTGGAAGATAAAGCCGATATTGTGCGCGCGCCAGCGGGTGAGTTCGCCCTCGCTGAGACTGTCGATGCGGGTGCCGTCGAACCAGATTTCTCCGCCGCTCGGCTGGTCCACGCCGCCGAGCATATTCAGCAGCGTGGTCTTGCCGGAACCGGAGGGACCCATAATGGCGAGAAAATCGCCGCGTTCGATGGTCATGTTGAGATCGTCGAAGATGGTAATTTTTTCCTTGCCCTTGACGAAACTCTTGCTGACTCCGTTGAGTTGAAACAGTACATCCTGCGACATCGTCAAATCCCTCCAGTGTTATTATTAAGCTTCTATTTCCGTAGGATGGGTAAAGCGAAGCGTGCCCATCATTGGCAACCGATGGGCACGCTTCGCTTTGCCCATCCTACAAATATTGGGGAATCTCTATTCCCTGTTTCCCAGAAACGCCACCTTGACCCCCATATCCGGCAGGATGCGCGGGTCTTTCTCATCGATACCGATACGCACCCGCACCGTGGCCTTGGCGCGGTCGGCGGTGGGAATAATCGCCACCACCGTCGCGGGAATATCCCAGTCCGGGTAGGCGTCCAGGTTGGCGCTCACCTTCTGTCCCGCGGAGACGCGACCGATAAAGGCCTCGTTTACATCCACTTCGATTTCCAGGGAGTCCATATCGACGATGGTACAGATGCCGGTGCGGGTATGGCCGCCGCCGGCGGAGGAGGGGGCGACTATCTCGCCGGGCTGGGCGTTCTTCTGGGTGACCACACCGGCAAAGGGCGCGCGGATGGTGTGGTCCTGCAGCCGCTCCTGTTGCCGCTGCACCTCCAGGCGGGCCACCTGGATATCCGCCTGTGCGCTGCTCAGCTGTGCTTCCAGGCTTTCCACCGCGGCCTCGCTCTGGCTGAGCTCGGCGCGGGTGGAATAGTGTTTGTCGATCAGCCCCGCATGGCGCACCTGTTGACGCCGGGCCTCGGCCAACTCGGCGCCGATGCTCGCCACTCTGGCTTCCAGCACCCTGACCTGGGCCCTGGCGAAATCCAGGTTCACCCGCGCCTTGGCGTCGTTCAGGTGCGCGAGTACCTGGCCCTCGGCCACCTGCATGCCCTCCTCGACGTCCACGCTGGCAATCAGTCCCATGACTTCCGCGGAGACGGTTGCCACACGCCTGGGGGTGATATAGCCGGAGGCGTTGAGCACCGTTTCCCGCTGTGTGGAGGGTGCGGGGAGGTCCACCGGCACCGGTGTGGAGGCAGACTCGTTGGGGGGATGTTGCGGCGCCGGTTCAGGCGTCTCGCCGGTAAACTGGGCGGTGGCCAGGGCGCCCACCAGCACCCCTGCGACGGCGCCGATACAGGCGGCGAGGACGATAGTGCGTGAGGATAAGGGGCTCGGCTCGGGAACTGCATCGCGGTCAATTTTCAGCTGGCCGAGGAGCTCGCTGGTGTTCTTTGCCATTACTGCCTTGTTCTTATTAGTTACTTCCCGGTAACTGTGTACTTTGGCAGAAAAAACTTACCCTGACTATCGCATCGCGGCGACGTGTGGGCGCTTTGCGATTAATGGCGCCAGAAAGCGGGGGTGAAGAGTACCAGCAGGGTGAAAATCTCCAGGCGCCCCATCAGCATGGCCAGGATCAGGAACCACTTGGCCAGCTCATTGACTTCGCCGTAGTGGGCCGCCGCATCCCCCAGGGCCGGGCCGATATTGCTCAGGCAGGAGGCAACAGTGGAAAAAGAGGTTTCAAAATTCTCCCCGGTGGCCATCACGACCACCGTGAGCACAAAAAACGACAGGACATAGATTGCAAAAAACCCCCAAACCGCATCGGTCACCCGCTCCGGCACGAGCTTGCGGTTGACCTTGATGGGCACCACCGCGTTGACGTGCACCAGGCGGTCCAGTTCGCGCAGGCCGGATTTCATGATCAGCATTACCCGCACGGCCTTGATGCCGCCGGAGGTGGAGCCGGCGCAGGCTCCCATGATGCCGATCATGAGCAGCACGTAGGGCAGGAAGGCCGGCCAGATGGCAAAGTTTTCCGAGCCGAATCCGGCAGTGGTACCGATGGAGACCACCTGGAAGATGCCGTGCAGAAAGCTGCCCGCAGGGTCGAACACCCCCCGAACCCAGAGATAGCCGCTGATCAGCAGCGCGGCCGAGGCGGTGAAAATAATGTAGAAGCGGAATTCGGAGTCCCGCCAGTAGTGGCGCAGGCTGCGGTTGTGGAAGGCGAAGAAGTGCAGGCCGAAGTTGATGCCGGCCGTCAGCATAAAGACGATGCAGACCAGCATGATCGCGTGGTTGTTGGCGTAGAAGCCCATGCTGGCATCGTGGGTGGAGAAGCCGCCGTTGGCCACGGTGGAAAAGGAGTGGCCCACCGCATCGAAAATCGTCATACCGGCCCACCAGTAGCCCAGGGCACAGAGGACCGTGAGACTGATATAGATCACCATCAGCGCGCGTGCGGTTTCGGCGATGCGCGGGGTCAGCTTGGTGTCTTTCACCGGCCCGGGGATTTCCGCCTTGTACAGCTGCATGCCGCCGATCCCCAGCATGGGCAGGATCGCCAGGGCGATGACGATCACACCGATACCCCCGAACCACTGAAGCTGCTGCCGGTAGTAGAGAATTGCCGGCGGCAGGGTATCCAGCCCGGTGATGGTGGTGGCGCCGGTGGTAGTAAGTCCGGAAACGGATTCAAAAATCGAATCCGTGATACTCAAATCCGGCTGTGGGCTGATAATAAACGGCAGGGCGCCGAAGCTGCCCAGTACCAGCCAGAACATGGAGGTCACCACGAAGCCGTCCCGGGTGCGCAAGTCCTGTTTGAGATCGTGCACCGGCAGCCACATAAACAGGCCGGTGACCAGAGTGATGGCGAAGGCGATGGCGAAGGAGATGTGGGTGTGGTCGTCGTACCACAGGGAAACGCCGATCGGCGGCAGCAGGGTCAGGCTGAACACCGTCAGAAGAATACCGAAAATCCGCGCAATGACCGCTATCCGCATCGGCGATATTCAGCCCGTTGTTTGTTCTTGAAGAAATCTGTAGGAGCGGGCCATTCCCGCGATCGGGCATTCCGTTTTTTCAGAAACTGATCGCGGGCATGGCCCGCTCCTACAGGGCGCATTAATTCACTAAAAGAAACTAAAGCCCACCTGGAACAATTGCTCCACATGGCGCGTGTAGCGGCGGTCCACCAGGAAGACGATCACATGGTCGTCGGTCTTCACCACCACATCGTCGTGGGCGATCAGCACTTCGCTGCCGCTCTCGGTCTCGCGCACTATGGCGCCGATGGCGGCGCCCTCCGGCAGGTCGATGTCCTCGATTCTCTTGCCCACCACCTTGGAGGTGCGGCTGTCCCCGTGAGCGATCACCTCGATGGCCTCGGCGGCGCCGCGGCGCAGCGAGTGCACATTGACCATGTCCCCGCGGCGCACATAGGTGAGCAGAGTGCCGATGGTGGTCTGCTGGGGCGAGATGGCGATATCGATGTCGCCGCCCTGCACCAGGTCCACATAGGCGGGGTTGTTGATCAGGGTCATCACCTTGCGCGCGCCCAGGCGCTTGGCCAGCAGCGAGGACATGATATTGGCCTCGTCGTCGTTGGTGAGCGCCAGGAACACATCGGTGTCGTCGATGCTCTCTTCCAGCAGCAGGTCCTGGTCGGAGGCGCTGCCGTGCAGCACAATGCTGTTGGAGAGTTCCTCGGAGAGGGCCACGCAACGCGCGTGATTCTGCTCGATGACCTTCACCGAATAGCGGCTTTCCAGCATGTGCGCCAGGCGCAGGCCGATATTTCCGCCGCCGGCGATGGTGATGCGCTTGTAGCCCTGTTCCAGGCGGCGCAGCTCGCTCATCACTGCGCGGATATCCGCGCGCGCAGCGATAAAGAACACTTCATCGCCGGCCTCGATCACCGTGTCGCCCTGGGGGATGATCGGGCTGTTGCGCCGGTAGATAGCCGCCACCCGGGTATCCACGCGGGGCATGTGTTCGCGCAGGTAGCGCAGTTGGTGTCCCACCAGCGGGCCGCCCTGCACCGCGCGCACTGCCACCAGCTGCACACGGCCGTCGGCGAAGTCCAGCACCTGCAGCGCGCCCGGGTGCTCGATCAGCCGCGAGATATATTCCGAGACCAGTTGCTCCGGGCTGATCAGTACGTCGATGGGGATGGACTGGGAATCGAACAGCTGCGGGTATTTCAGGTAAGAGGCGGCGCGCACGCGAGCGATCTTGGTGGGTACGCGGAACAGCGAGTGGGCGACCTGGCAGGCGGCCATATTGGTTTCGTCATTGCTGGTCACCGCCACCAGGATATCGGTGTCCTCGATGCCGGCGTTCTGCAGGACGTCCGGGTGGGAGGCGTGGCCCTGCACCACACCGATATCGAGCCGGTCGCCCAGTTCGCGCAGGGTTTTTTCTTTGATGTCCACCAGCACAATATCGTTGCGCTCCGAGGCCAGGCTCTCCGCCAGCGAGCCGCCCACCTGGCCGGCGCCGAGAATTACGATCTTCATAGCATGATTGGCCCGAGCTGGCCTTTATTCGGTTTTGTTCAACAGAGCGTAGTAGAAACCGTCGCCACCTCCGGGCTCGGGGAACAGCTGTACACCCGCCGCCTGCGGTTCGCCCCAGGGGCTTCCGTCCAGTTGCTGCGGCGTATTGTCGCGCGCATCGGGGGTCGCCGCAACGAATCCCGCGACCACCCCGGCGTTTTCCTCCGGCAGTACGGAACAGGTGGCGTAGAGCAGGGTGCCCCCGGGCTTGAGCAGCTTCCACAGAGAACGCAGGATTTTCGTCTGCAGCGCCGCCAGTTCGGCGATATCCGCCTCCCGGCGCAACAGCTTGATATCCGGGTTGCGGCGGATCACCCCGGTGGCGGAGCAGGGGGCGTCCAGCAGTATACGGTCGAAGAGTTGGCCGTCCCACCAGGCATCCGGCTCGGCGGCATCGGCGCAGATCAGTTCCGCGCTGGCGCCGATTCTGGAGAGGTTCTCCGCCACTCGGTCCAGGCGCTCCTCCTCGATATCCAGTGCGCTGAGCTGCAGGTCCGGCTGCTGTTCGAGCAGGTGGCAGGTCTTGCCGCCGGGGGCGGCGCAGGCGTCCAGCACCCGCTCGCCGGGGCCGGGTTGCAGCAGCAGTGCGGCCAGCTGGGCGGATTCGTCCTGCACACTCGCCAGCCCCTGCTCGAAGCCCGGCAGTTCCTGCACCGCGCGGGGCGCCTCCAGGGTGATCCCCACCGGCGAAACGGCGCAGGGACGCGCGGCGATACCCGCCTGTTCGAGCCGGGCGAGGTAGTCGGCGACAGTGACCCGGGCGGTGTTGACCCGCAGGGTCATCGGCGGGTTGGCGTTGCTGGCCCGGAAAATTTCCCGCGCCCTGTCCCCCCAGGCGGTTTTAATGCGCCGCTGTAGCCACGCCGGATGGGCGGAGCTGAACTGGGGATTGCCGGAGAGTTTCCTCTCCAGTTGTTCGCGGCTGCGCTGGTAATTGCGCAGCACGCCGTTGATCAGGCCCGTGGCGTGGGGGTGTTCCAGTTCCCGCGCGGCGTTTACCGTGGCGGAGATGGCGGCGTGATCGGGGATACGGGTGTATTCCAGCTGGTAGAGGCCGAGCAGCACCAGCGCGCTGACCTCTTTATCTGCCGGCGGCCTGCGCAACAGCTTATCGGCCACCAGTTGCAGGCGAGGCGCGGTGCGCGCGCAGCCGTAGCAGAGTTCGCGCAACAGCGGGCGGTCGCGCTCGGCAGTGCGGGCCTCCGCCTGTGGCAGCAGTTTCGACAGGGAGCCGCGGCCGTCGAGCAGGGCGGCAATTACCTGCGCGGCCGCCGCGCGCGTATCTGCGGCCACCCTCTATTGCCCCAGCCGGTTGCCGGGGGCAAACAGCTCGCGGTGGCCCTTGAGGATTTCCGCCGCCGGCAGCGCTTTGCCGCCCGGCAGTTGCAGTTGCGTGAGGCGCAGGGCACCGCGGCCGCAGGCCACCAGGATGCCCTCGCTGTCGGCGGCCAGAACTGTGCCGGGCTCGCCGTGGCTGTCCTGTTCCAGTTTCACACTGTGAACGCGCAGGCGCTGTTCACCGCCGCTATTTGAACAGGTGGTCCAGCACACCGGAAAAGGGTTGAAGGCGCGGATCTGCCTTTCCAGTTCCTCCGCCGGGCGCTGCCAGTCGATGCGCGCCTCCTCTTTGCTGATCTTGCTCGCGTAAGTGGCGGCGGTGTCATCCTGTACCCGGGGTTCGGCGGTGCCGGCGGCGAGCTGCTCCAACGCCCGCAACAGCGCCGGGCCGCCCAGCTCCGCCAGCTTGTCGTGCAGGCTGCGGCCGGTGTCCGCGGGCGCAATCCGGCAGCGGCTCTCCACCAGTACCGGACCGGTGTCCAGCCCCGCTTCCATTTGCATGATGGCCACGCCGCTCTCGGCGTCACCGGCCTCGATGGCGCGCTGGATCGGCGCCGCACCGCGCCAACGGGGCAGCAGCGAAGCGTGCACGTTGATGCAGCCCAGTGGCGGAATGTCGAGCACCGCCTGGGGCAGAATCAGGCCGTAGGCGACCACCACCATCACATCGGCGCCCAGGGCTGCCAATTCCTCCTGTGCGGATGGGTCGCGCAAGCTCTGGGGCTGGTAGACGGGAATATCGCGCCGCTGGGCCAGTTGCTTGACCGGACTGGCGAGCAGCTTTTTGCCGCGCCCGGCGGGCCTGTCCGGCTGGGTGTAGGCGGCGATCACCCGGTGTTCGCTGTCCAGCAGCACCTGCAGGTGCGCGGCGGCAAAATCCGGGGTGCCGGCAAAAACAATCTTCAGAGATCGGGTCATAAACCTGGGATTTGTGTGATGGCGCGCCGGTCGTCAGGCGCGCTGGCGGTGAGCCTTTTCCAGTTTGGAGCGGATGCGGTTGCGCTTGAGTGGGGAGATGTAGTCCACGAACAGCTTGCCGTCGAGGTGGTCCACCTCGTGCTGGATGCACACCGCGAGCAGGCCCTCGACCTCCAGGGCGAAGGGCTCGCCGTCGCGGTCCAGCGCCTTGACGCGCACCTTGCGCGGGCGCTCGACGGTCTCGTAGAAGCCGGGCACCGAGAGGCAGCCCTCGTCGTACTGGTGGTGCTCCGGGTCGAGCACCTCGATATCCGGGTTGATAAACACCAGCGGCTCGCTCTGGTCCTCGGACACGTCGATCACCACCAGGCGCTTGTGCACGTTCACCTGGGTGGCGGCGAGGCCGACCCCGGGGGCCTCATACATGGTTTCGAACATGTCGTCCACCAGCTGGCGGAGCTCGTCGGTCACCTCGGCAACCGGTTTCGCGACCTGGCGCAGGCGGGGATCGGGGAATTCGAGGATTTCGAGTTTGGCCATAACACCTGTGACAAACTTCTGGTCTTTGTAGAAGATGCGCTGATAACATAATGATCGCGCTGGACTTTTTGCCGTTTCTACGGCGTCTACGGTTTTCACCATCTCGCGCCCTGTGCGGACAGCGGCCGGCGCTGTGAATTATAAGCGATAAAAGCATGGGAATGCTTCGATGAAAAAAATTCTTCTGGCCGCCGCTGTCCTGCTGGCGGTGACCCTGGGCCTTCAGGCCCAGGATGTACGTCTCAACCCGGACCACCCGGATGTCTACGTGGTGCAGGAGGGGGACACCCTGTGGGATATCTCCGGTACATTCCTCACCCAGCCCTGGTTCTGGCCGGAGATCTGGCAGGTGAATCCACAAGTGGAGAACCCGCACCTGATCTATCCCGGCGACCGCCTGCGCCTGGTCTACGTCGAGGGGCAGCCGCAGCTGCATCTGGAGCGCGGCCCGCGCGCCTACAAACTATCCCCCGTCGACACCAGCAAGCTTCACCCCAGTGTGCGCCGCGAACCGGTGGGCGAGGCGATCCCGGCGATTCCCCTGGACGCCATCAACGCCTTCCTGTCCCGCACGCGGATCGTGGGGCCGGACGCTTTCAAGGGCACCCCCTATGTGGTTTCCGGCAGCGACCAGCGCATCCTGATCGGCGGCGGCGACAAACTCTACGCCCGCGGCGACTTCAGCGTGCCGCTGCCTTCCTACGGCATCTACCGCCCCGGCGACCTCTACGTGGATCCCTACACCGGGGAAACCCTGGGTATGCAGGCCCTGGACGTGGGCTCCGTGGACCTCTTCCAACTGGACCCGGATCACCGCGAAGATTTCGCCGTGGCCACCATGGAGGTGACCCGCACCGCCCGCGAAATCCGCCTGGAGGACCGCCTGCTGCCGGCGGAGGAGCGCTCCATTGCCGCGCTGTTCCAGCCGGGCGCACCGGCGGTGCCGGTGGAAGGGGTCATTCTCGGTGTGGACGAGGGGGTCACCCAGATCGGCAGGTACGACGTGGTGGCGATCAACCGCGGCGAGCGCGAGGGTCTGCAGCCGGGCCACGTATTGTCCATCTACAAGCGCGGCGCCACGGTGCAAGACCGCATCGAGCGCGACACCGTCAAGCTGCCGGACGAATACGCCGGGGTGCTGATGGTCTTCCGCACCTTCGAGAAGATGAGCCTGGCGCTGATACTGGAGTCGGACCGGCCGCTGGAGGTCATGGACCTGGTCCGCAACCCGTAATCCAAGAAAGACGAAAGGGTGCCTCAAAAAATTAGGATTTTTGTGCGAGAGCAAGGAGGCACCGCGCGCAGAACCGGAGCGTACGGTTAGTACGTGAGGATTCGAGCACGAAGCCGACGCCGCGCTCGTGCAAAAAGACAATTTTTGGAGTCGCCCGACGTATGGATGCGCTCACCGCCACCCTGGCCCTCCTGCGCCTGGAGGGCATGGGGCCGGCCCGCTACTGGCAACTGATCGAACACTTCGGCAGCGCGCCCGCCGCGCTGCAGTCCCTTCCCGACACCCTGTTACAAAAACTCCCCGAGCGCGCACAGATCCAGTGGCGCGAGTACCGCAGCCGCGGCGAGCGCTGTGAACTGCTCGCCTGGGCGCGGGCGGAACGGGAGCGCTGTGGCGAGACCGGCGTGCAACTGGTGCAGTGCGGAGATGACGAATACCCGTCCCTGCTGGCGCAGATCGCCCGCCCGCCGCCGCTGCTCTATCTGCGCGGCAATGCCGCCGCCCTCCACCTGCCGCAGATCGCCGTGGTGGGCGCGCGCCGGGCCAGCCGCGGCGGCCTGGACAACGCCCGCGCCTTCGCCGCGGAACTGGCCGGCGCCGGCTTCGCCATCACCTCCGGCCTGGCCCTGGGGGTGGACGCCGCAGCCCACCGGGGAGCGCTGAACGCCGAAGGCGCCACCCTGGCGGTGCTGGGCAGCGGGGTGGACCACCTCTACCCGCGGCGCAATATCCCGCTGGCGGAGGAGATAGTAGAAAACGGCGGTGCGGTGATCAGCGAGCTGCCCCTGGGCAGCGGCGCCGAAGCGGCCAACTTCCCGCGCCGCAACCGCATTATCAGCGGTCTGTCCCTGGGCGTACTGCTGGTGGAGGCCGCGGTGCGCTCCGGCTCCCTGATCACCGCGCGCCTGGCCGCGGAACAGAACCGCGAAGTGTTCGCCATCCCCGGCTCCATCCACAATCCCCTGGCCCGCGGCTGCCACCGGATGATCAAGGAGGGGGCGGCACTGGTGGAGACCAGCGCGGACGTGGTGGAGCAACTGGGCGGACTCCTGGCGGAGCAGCCACCGCAAACCCCCGACGCTGGTCCGCCATTGGGGGAGGACCAGCTTCGGGTAATCGCCGCCCTGGGCGGCGACCTGTGCAGTATCGAACAGATTGCCCGGAATACCGGCGAAGACACCGGGCCGCTGATGGCGACCCTGTTGCAACTGGAGTTGGCGGGGCTGCTGGAGCAACTGCCGGGGGGTTACCAGCTGACCGGGCGGGGGAGCGTTTGTTTGCGAAAGCTGTTGGGGGTGTCATAAGGGGCTCGGGCCAAATTTGATTTTCCCCCGGCCGTACCGGCCTGCTCTTTCCGGTCCTGAATGTTAGGTGCTGGGCGGCTATGCACAAGCCGACGGCCTCGACCTGCCCGAAGCCATGGCGACCCCGGGGGAATTGCCGCGCGAACACGATGCCGTAGTAATCGGGATACGCCTGCGCGGCCGATTTTCATGCTGCCAGGTACGGCAGGTATCACCACTGCTTGTAAGGCAGGAATTTGCCGTTCCAGGTGATCACCACCCGGTCGCCCTTGGGGTTTTCTTCCTTGTCGATGGACATGGAAAAATCAATGGCGCTCATGATGCCATCACCGAATTTCTCGTGAATGATTTCCTTCATGGTAGGGCCATACACGCCGATGGCTTCGTACAGGCGATAAATCAACGGGTCCTGGGGAATGGCGGGTTCCCAGCTCTTGGTTGGGCATTCCATCAGCACCTCTTTGGAACCTGTGGGCAAATCGAACAATTTGCACAGAGCCTCGGCCTGTGGTTCGGGTGCCGAGTTCATGCCCAGACACACAGAAGTGGTCCACACCGGTGACATGCCAATTTCGCTGGCAATAGCTTCCCAGGTCAGGTCCCGGGATTTCTTGGCGAGAATAATGGCTTCGGTAACATCGTATTTTTTCATGGTGTCCTCCTGGGTTACGCAGTAACGGTATGGGGCGCATAGTCACCCCGTGCGGTGGTTAAGGGATTGACGGTTTTGGGCAGCGGCTGGCCGGCGACAACCGCATTGGCGGTTTTGGCGCGATTGACCAGGAAGTCCAGTAAATAGTTGCGCAGCTTGTAGTAGCCGGGTTCATTGATAATTTCCCCGCGCGCCCGGGGACGCGGTAGATCGACCTGCACATCTTCGGCAATGACCGCGTCCGGGCCATTGCTCATCAACAGGATGCGGTCGGCCAGAAAAATGGCTTCGTCCACATCGTGGGTAATCATAAACACGGTCTGCTGGGTTTTGGCGCAGATGCTCACCAGTTCATCCTGAATCACACCGCGGGTCAGTGCATCCAGCGCGCCGAAAGGTTCGTCCAGCAACAGCAGCTTGGGCTGGGTGGCGAAGGCGCGGGCAATGGACACCCGCTGGCGCATACCGCCGGACAATTGCGCAGGTTTACGATTTTCCACCCCGTGCAGTCCCACCAGAGACAGGTACTCGCGGCTGTGCTCGCGGATTTTTTGCTTTGACCAATTCGGCCAGCGGGCGCGCACGCCGAAGGTGATGTTTTCCAATGTCGTGAGCCAGGGCAGCAGGGAATAATTCTGGAACACCACCCCACGATCCAGACTGGGGCCGGCAATTTCCCTGCCGTCCATAATCACTACGCCGTCGGATGGAGTATCCAGCCCGGACAGCGTGTTCATAATGGTGGACTTGCCGCAACCGGAGTGGCCGATAATGCACACGAACTCGCCCTTGTCGATGCCAAAATTCACACCTTCAAAAACCGTCAGCGGTTGATCGGCACCCTTGACGGGAAAGCGCTTGGCGAGACTTTCCACTTGTACAAAATGCTTTGCCATAACTCATCTACTCCTGATACTTGACCAAACGAGCGGCGGTATTGAGCCCCAGATCCAGCAACATACCCACCAGACCGATCATCAGGATGGAAAAAATTACGCTGGTCAAATCGAGGTTGTTCCACTCGTTCCACACGTAGTAGCCGATACCCGTGCCGCCTACCAGCATCTCCGCGGCGACGATTACCAGCCAGGCGATTCCGATGGAGATGCGCATGCCGGTCAGGATAGTGGGCGCCGCCGCCGGCAGGATCACCGAAAATGCCGTGCGCAATTGGCTCAGCTCGTGGGTGCGCGCCACATTGATCCAATCGCTGCGCACGCCGGCCACCCCAAAGGCGGTATTCAACAGCATGGGCCAGATGGAGCAAATGAAAATCACAAAGATTGCGGAGGTTTCGGAATCCTTGATGATAAACAGCGCGAGCGGCATCCAGGCGAGCGGCGAAATGGGCCGCAGTATCTGGATATAGGGATTGAGCGCGCGGTACATGAGTGGCGACATGCCGATCACAAAGCCGATGGGTATGGCAATCAGCGCTGCCAGAAAGAACCCGGTCAACACCCGGTACAGGGAATAGCCCAGCTGAATGCCGATACCCTTGTCGTTGGGGCCCTTGTCGTAAAAGGGATCGCTCAACTGCTCCCAGGCACGCACGATAATCGCCGATGGCGGTGGTACCCGTGCTTCTTGATCGGCACTGCCCATCAACATTTCATATTCGGTCAGGGCTTCACTGGCCTCCGGCGCCTGGCTGGAAACTTCCCAGACGCCGAGCACCACAACCAGAAAAACCACCGAGAGGATAGCCGCCCTCAGTGACTGTTGAGCCATTACGAATCTCTCCGTATGGCGAAGCTGTTCACGTAGGCCTCGGGCTTGGTGTAGTCAAACTCCTTGCCCATGATCATGTGACTGCGGTAGCTGGTTTCCGGCGGTTCGTAGCCCAGGCTGCGCATCACGTTGGCGCAATCGGTGGTCAGGTACACGTCCTCGGCAATTTTCTGGTAATCGACATCGCCCTTGACGTAACCCCAGCGCTTCATCTGGGTGAGAATCCACACCGCCATGGACTGCCAGGGGAAGGGATCGAAGTCGATACGGTCTGGAAAATTTTTGACTTCGCCCAGACCATCCGCGTAACGGCCGGTCAACACCTGTTCAATCACCGGCACCGGCTGGTTCAAATAGTTGGTGGGCGCAATGGCTTCGGCAATTTCCTTGCGGTTTTCCATCTTCGCCGAGTAGTGGGTTGCGTCGACAATGGATTTGAGCAGCGCCGCGTAGGTATTGGGATTTTGGTGGGCAAACTCCCGGCTGCAGGCAAAGGCGCAACAGGGATGGCCCTCCCAGATGTCCTTGGTCAGCATGTGAATAAAACCAACCTTCTCCCATACCGCGCGCTGGTTGAAGGGGTCCGGCGACAGGTAGCCATCGAGGTTGCCCGCGCGCAGGTTGGCCACCATTTCCGGCGGCGGTACCACGCGGATCTGGATATCCTTGTCCGGGTCCAGCCCGTGCTCCGCGACATAATAGCGGAGCAGAAAGTTGTGCATGGAGTAGTCGAAAGGCACACCGAACTTGAAGCCTTTCCACTGCTTGGGGTCGCGCTTGTCCTTGTGGTCCACATGCAGCACTATCGCCTGGCCGTTGATGTTTTCCACCGCGGGCATAAGGAAGGGTTTGGCCGTCGAGCCCGCGCCCATGGTCATGGCAAGGGGCATGGGGGTCAGCATATGCGAGGCATCGTATTCGCCGGCCAGGGATTTATCCCGCGCCACGGCCCAGCCCGCGGTCTTGATGACATCCACATCCAACCCGTACTTGGCATAAAAACCCATAGGCTGCGCCATGATAATCGGGGTGGCGCAGGTAATGGGCACAAACCCCACATTCAGCTTTTTCTTCTCCAGGGGCCCGCTGGATTCCTTGACCGCGGCCTTGACCGCACCCAGCGGCAGCAGCGATCCCAGGGCCGCGGCGAGTGTCCCACCGCCCACCATCTTCAGAAACCGGCGCCGGTTGAAATCGTCGTGCTGGAATATGCCCCGCACAATCGCACTTTCCACGGCGCGATCCATATAGTCTTCGGGAGTCACCAGATCCGTGGTCGCCGCTTCTGTGTCGGCCTTATAGGCGCTGGCGCCCTTGTCAGTCGCACAGGCGCTACAACCGCAGCCGCGCGAATGCTGTAAAGACACACTGCTGTCGAAAGGATTGCCAAGACTTTTGTTACTCATAGCTATGCCCCCATATGATGCATTTGTGCACTGTTTCGTAACCCGAACTGAGGTTGCGTTGCACCCAAAAAAACGTGGCCGGCAAAGTACGGCGCGCCAGGGTGCTTGCCCGGTATATTGCGAGTAGTGTGCCAAGTTGCAGGAGATCGCTAACCCCTTGAAAAGAAAGAGAAAAATTAATTCCACCGGCTCTGCACGAGCAACGAATTCTCGTTGGCAGCGATTTTTCGTTGCACTTGGCACGATTTTTCGTTGTAAAACTGCATCAATGACGCTGAGGGGGCACGGCAATGCTAAATGCACTAAAGGGGCTATTGGAGAACCTGCCGGAAGCCGTGATCATTATCGATCCGGCCGAGGATCGTTTTGTGTGCGCCAATCAACTGGCCTGCGAACTGCTGGGCATCGATGAACCGACACTGCTGAATACCCGGGTCAGCAGCAGCTTCCGGGGCTGCCTGCCCCAGCTGCACGTGTTCACCGAGGCGGTGCTGTACAACGGCCATGCCCTCAGCGATGAGCTCAGCGCATTGACGCCCGGACAGGAAACCCTGGAGCTGGAAATCAACGGCAGTCTTTGCCAGTTGCCCACAGAGTCGCCCTGGCTGGCGCTGTCCCTGCGGGACAAATATCTGTATCAACAGTGGCGCATGCGCTCGGAAGCACAGCATCATCACAGATTCGGACGCTTGCAGTGGCAGCGCATCCACCAGGTTTTTCAGGATTTTGAGAAGGAAAACCAGCTGATCCTGAGCGCCGCCGGGGAGGGTATTTACGGCGTGGATGCCGAGGGCCGCACCACCTTCGTCAACCCGGCCGCAGAGCGCCTGCTGGGCTGGAAGGCGAAGGAACTGATCGGCAAGAATATCCACCTGGCCATTCACCACACCCACCCGGATGGCTCCGATTACTGTGTGCAGGATTGCCCCATCTTTGCCGCCTTCAAGGACGGCGCCGTGCGCCAGGTGGATGACGAGATGTTCTGGTGCAAGAGCGGCCGCGCCATTCCCGTGGAGTACACCAGCACACCGATCATGGACAACGGTAGGCTGGTGGGCGCGGTGGTGGTGTTTCGCGATGTCTCCGACCGCAAGACTGCCGAAGCCAGATTGCGCAACGCCCTGAAAGAGGTCGAGCAGCTCAAGCACAAACTCGAACTGGAAAACGCCTACCTGCAGGAAGAGATCAGCGAGGGCTACAACTCGCATCATATCGTGGGGCGCAGCCCCGCCGTCCAGCACACCGTACAGCAGATCCAGCTGGTGGCCCCGACGGTGGCCACGGTCCTGATCAACGGCGAATCGGGCACCGGCAAGGAGTTGATCGCCCGGGCCATTCACAGCGCCAGCGAACGCAAGCACCGGCCGCTGGTCAGGGTCAACTGCGCTGCCATTCCCCGCGACCTGTTTGAAAGTGAGTTCTTTGGTCATATACGCGGCGCCTTCTCCGGTGCGGTCAACGATCGCCTGGGGCGCTTCGAGGTGGCCGATGGCGGCACCTTGTTTCTGGATGAGGTGGGGGAGATCCCCCTGGAATTGCAGGGCAAATTGCTGCGGGTGCTGCAGGACGGCGAGTTCGAGCGGGTGGGCGAGTCCCGCACCCGCAGCGTGGATGTCCGGGTCATCGCCGCCACCAACCGCGATCTCAAACAACTGGTGGAACAGGGGCGATTCCGCGAGGACCTATACTTTCGCCTGAACGTCTTCCCGATTCGCTCCGTGCCCTTGCGCGAGCGACCGGAAGATATTCCCCTGCTGGCCGCACACTTTCTCAAGAAAACCTGCCAGCGTTTCCACAAGCCCGAGCTGAAGATCACCCTGGGCCAACTGCAACGGCTGCAGACCCACGACTGGCCGGGCAATATCCGCGAACTCGAGAACCTGATCGAGCGCCAGGTGATTCTCAGCCGGGGCGACAAGCTGCTGCTCAACGAGCCGAGCAGTGCAGCCGCCATAACACAATTGCCCACCACCACGACCAACCGGGACATGATTACCGAGGAGGACTGCCAGAACCTGCGTTACAAAGCCATTGTGGACGCCCTGCGCCGCACCGGGGGCAAGATTTACGGCGCCGATGGCGCTGCCGAGCTACTGGGCATCAGGCCCACCACTCTCGCCTCCCGCATCAAGAGACTGGGCATCGACAGGGCTGCCTGCTCCCATTCCCGGAGCCAGCCAGCACCGGCTTGAAAGCTTGACGTCGCTAAGGCGCCGGCCCGCCTTGAGACCGACGAGCCATCCAGAGAGGGATCTGGCGTCGCTGCAGGCATTCCGATGGTGGGGACCTTCGGTAACAAGGTCACAAGGCCCAGGCCGGAGATCAACAAGACTGGCCGCGGAACAGAACCGCGAGGTGTTCGCCATCCCTGGCTCCGTCTACAATCCCATGGCCCGCGGCGGCCACCGGATGATCAAGGAGAGGGCGGCACTGGTGGAGACCAGCGCGGGCATAGCGGAGTAACTGGGCGGATTGCTGGCCGAGCCGCAACCGCAGACCCCCGACGCCGGGCCCGCAACTGGCGGAGTACCAGCTTCGGGTAATTGCCACCCTGGGCGGCGACCTGCGCAGTATCGAACAGATTGCCCGGGATACCGGCGAAGACACCGGGCCGCTGATGGCGACCCTGTTGCAACTCGGCTGAAACCTGCATTGGCTTAAGCGAGCCACCCTGTAGGAGCGGCGGGGCGGCCATCCGCTCCTACAGGGGTGAGCAGTTACACAAAAACAATAAAGGAGAAGACAATGCATATATTGATTGGGCTGATTACCGCTATCGGTGGCCTCATCTGGGCGCTGTACCGCCTGCAGAATGCGGGCGTCGACCTCAATGCCTTCAACCCCTTCTACTGGCTGCGCAGAAGAAGCTGGCAGAAGCAGCTCGGCACCAAGCCGCTGCACCGCCTGGATAGGCCGGTGGATGCCGCCGCGGTGCTGCTGGTGGCCATCGCGAAAGCCGAGGGTGAAGTTTCCCGCGAACAGAAAGCGCAAATCACCGATATCTTTTCCAGCGAGTTTAATCTCACGGAACCGCAGGCCGCGGAGCTTTTCGCCGCCTCCGTGTATATGCTGCGGGAAGTGCTGGATGTAGAGGCGGAAATCAAACATATACTGGAACCGACCAAAGCGGCCTTCACCCGGGAGCAACGCGAGTCGCTGCTGCAAATGCTGGCGCGGGTTGCGGAACTGGAGGGAAATGTGGGCGAGGTCCAGCACCGGATTATCGCCGCTGTTGGCAGGGAATTGGAGCAAAAGACGGAAGCGCCCGGCAAGTGGTGAGAGCGGCGGCGTTTGTTTGCGGAGCTGTTGGGGGAATCGTAAGATGGGTTGGCTCAGGCCAAATTCAATTTTCCCCCGGCCGCGCCGGCCTGCTCTTTCCGGTCCTGAATGTTAAACTTTGCGAATCTGCCAACAAAGAACGGAACTCTGCACATGTCGATACCCGCTTGTACACTGAAAGTCTACGAGAAAACGCGGATCGATCGCGTCATTGAGGCTTTCGCCGCGAAAGACCATCCCACCCTTGCAGACCTGAATGCGGTGCGAGTCCAGGTGGATATCCAGTGCCAAATAGATGCGTACCGCTTCGACGCCCTGTCGATGAGCGCACAGGAACTGGAAACAGAAAAGCACTGTTCGACCCGGTTGGCGGAGAATATGGAAGGCGCGAATGATCCGCGACCCGCTCCAGCTGAATACTGTCACTGTCACGCGATGGTTTCGGGCGGCCATCCGGAATCGGCAATGGTGCGCGCTGTGCTGGCTTGGTGCCTGATGCGCATCGACGACCCGCGCAACGGCTGCTGGTTGCCGCGCAACACCAAGGCCAGGGTCCATATGCCGGACTGGTTGAAGAACGCCGTTCCCCACAGTCGAATTCACAGGAAAAGCTATTACCGGTGGTTGGGGGATCTGATCAACCCAATGCCGATCAAAAGCGCCGACGACTTGGTACGAACATTAAAAATGGTGCGTATGCGCCTGCAAAGCGGCAGTATTCCGAGGCACATCATCGTTGAAATGGGGCTGTAGCCATGGCACTGCTATCGATCTATGCAGATACCAAGCGATACCGGATGCTGTGCTTCGATCGCGAGCAAAGTCGGGCCGTATTTGGTGACAACATAGCTAATCAGTTCGACGTCAACTTTGAGGCAAAAAGCTACAAAAACGCCTGGCAGCCTTTGGATGTCTCCTTTGTCACCGGCGTCGACGGGGGCGAATCGGTACCCGACATTTCCGAACACAATGGGAGGCTTTATCTGAATGACCGAGCCTTTCAAGTCCTGAAAGATACCTTATCTGACGATGGTGAATTCCTCCCGGTCAGGTGTGGCGAGTCAACCGGGTACCTTTTTAATCCCCTGCGAATTGCGGAAGATGTGGGCGGACTGG
Source organism: Microbulbifer sp. (assembly GCF_051659245.1). Lineage (NCBI taxonomy): Bacteria > Pseudomonadati > Pseudomonadota > Gammaproteobacteria > Cellvibrionales > Microbulbiferaceae > Microbulbifer > Microbulbifer sp. The sequence goes on along the minus strand of NZ_JBOFOC010000041.1, from coordinate 16,143 downwards.
ATCGAAAACTGAGCGTCAAAAACGAATGGGGTGACTTGGAGAATATAGCCTTCCATGAAGGGAAAGTTTCCGAATTCACGGTCTTTCGATCCAGGTTTGACAACTACCGGAGTCTTTATTGTCAATCGCGGTTGAGGGACATCATCGAAGATGTCGGCCTGAAAGGTGTCTTTTTTACTCCCGATCTCGGCAACCCTTTCACCCTGGAGTACGCCGATCGCCTTCGGCAAGGGTAGCCATCAGCTGTGTAGCGCCTTTCATTCCAAGCTGGACCAGGCATTCGAAAGCGACTCTGCCTGCTTCAATACCAACTCGACTGCCTCTAGCTGTTTGTCCGGTGGGTACTTCCACTTCTGCAGGGTGCGGCGCACCAGGATGCGCAGCCGGGCGCGCACACTCTCCCGCACCTGCCAATCCACTGTAGTGCTGTTGCGCAGCTTCTCTGTGATCTCGACTGCGATCTTCTTGAGGGTGTCGTCGCCCAGTTCGCGGACGGCGCTCTCGTTATTGGTCAGAGCATCGTAGAAGGCGACTTCGTCCTGGTTGAGCCCCAAGGCCTCCTCACGTTCCAGCGCAGCCTGGAAGTCCCTGGCCATCTGGATCAGTTCCTCGATGACCTGGGCGGTCTCGATGGAGCGGTTGTGGTATTTGCGCAGGGTTTCCAGCAGCCGGTCTCCGTACTTCTTCTCCTGCACCACATTGTTGCGGGTGCGCGCGCGGATATCGTCGCGCAGCAGCTTTTCCAGCAGTTCCACCGCCAGGTTGCGATGCTTCATCTGGCGCACGTCTTCCAGGAACTCGTCCGAGAGCAGGCCGATATTGGGCTTATCCAGTCCCGCCAGTGCAAAAACATCTGCCACGCCCTCGGCGACTATGGCGTTGTCGAGTATCTGCTTGAGCGCGCTGTGGCGGTCCGCGTCGGTGCGCTTGCGGTCCACGCTGGTGAACTTGACGATGGCGGCCTTGATGGCGGAGAAGAAGGCGATTTCCGTGCGCAATGCGGCGGCTGAGTCGAGGGTGCCGCACAGGGAAAATGCCTTGCTCACCTGCAGAACGGCATCCAGAAAACGCTGTTTGCCATCCTTCAGGCCGAGGATATGGTTGGCCGCCGATACCAGCAGGGCCATGGGGTCCGTCTCGAAACCGCTGTAGTCGAAACCGTGCATCAGCCCGCGCAGGATATCCATCTTTTCCTGCAGCAGGGCCAGCGCCTCGGCCGCATTGTGGGCGGGGTCGCCCTTCCCCTTGGCCTCGGTGTAGGTCTTGAGTGCGGCCTTCAGCTCGCTGGCGATGCCGATATAGTCCACCACCAGCCCGCCGGACTTGTCCTTGAACACGCGGTTCACGCGGGCGATGGCCTGCATCAGGTTGTGGCCGCGCATGGGCTTGTCCACGTACATGGTGTGGCAACAGGGTGCGTCGAAGCCGGTGAGCCACATATCGCGCACGATGACCAGCCGCAGTGGGTCTTTCGGGTCCTTGAAGCGCTTCTCCAGGCGCTTTTTTACCTGCTGGCTGTAGAGGTGCGGCTGCAGCAGCTCCTTGTCCGCCGCAGAGCCAGTCATCACTATCTTGATGGTGCCCTTTTCCGGGTCCGGGTCGTGCCACTCCGGGCGCAGGGCGGTGATGGCGTTGTACAGGCCGGCACAGATATCGCGGCTCATGCATACCACCATGCCCTTGCCTTCCAGCGTCGCAGTGCGTGTCTCGAAGTGCTGTACCAGATCCGAGGCCACCTGGGCAAGGCGCGGCTCGGCGCCCACCAGCTTGGCGAGCTGGGTCCACTCGCTCTTGGTTTTCTCGCGGGCGGCTATGTCTTCCTCGTCTTCGATGACCTCGTCAACCTGGGCGTTGAGCGCGTCTATCTCGGCCTGGTTTACGTCCAGTTTCGCCAGGCGGCTCTCGTAGAAGATGGGCACGGTGGCACCGTCGTCCACCGCGTCCTGGATATCGTAGATGCTGACGTAGTCGCCGAATACCGCGCGGGTGTCCTTGTCTTCCAGCGCGATGGGGGTGCCGGTAAAGCCGATAAAGGTGGCGTTTGGCAGTGCGTCGCGCAGGTGCTTGGCATAGCCGAACACGTACTTGCCGGTCCTGGTATCCAGCCGGCCCTTGGTGCCGTACTGGCTGCGGTGCGCCTCGTCGGAAATCACTACTATATTGCTGCGTTCCGAGAGCAGCGGGTGCTGTTCCTCTTCATCCAGCAGCGCGAACTTCTGCACCGTGGTAAAGACGATGCCGCCCGCGCCGCGAGAGGCCAGTATCTCGCGCAGCTCGCCGCGGCTGCCCGCCTGTACCGGCGTCTGCCGCAGCAGATCTTCGGCGGCGCAGAAGGTGCCGAACAATTGCCCATCCAGGTCGTTGCGGTCGGTTACCACCACCAGGGTGGGATTCTTCATCTGTGGCTGTTGCAGCAGCTTGCCCGCGTAGCAGGCCATGGTGATGCTCTTGCCCGAACCCTGGGTGTGCCAAACCACCCCCGCCTTGCGGCTGCCGGGCTGCACCTCATCCCCGTAAGTGGCGCGCGGCTCCGACACTTCCAGCAGGGTTTTCTGCGGATATCTGGCCGCGACCACCGTGGCCTTCACCGCCTCGCGCACCGCGTGGAACTGGTGATAGCCGGCGATCTTCTTGATGATCTGGTCGCCGTCCTGCTCGAACAGTATGAAGTGGCGCACATAGTCCAGGAGCAGCCCGGGGGAGAAGAAGCCGCGCACCAGCGTCTCCAGTTCGAACTCCAGGCGCGGCCGGTCGTCCTCGCCGCTGATGGCGCGCCAGGGCAGCATTCGCTCCCGGTTGGCGGTGAGAGAGCCCAGGCGCGCGGTAAAGCCGTCGCTGACCACCGCCGCCACATTGGCATTGAACAGATCGGGAATCTTCGCCTTGTAGGTCTGTATCTGGTTGAAGGCATCCCAGATATCCGCCTGCTCGGCGGCCGGGTTCTTCAGTTCGATCACCGCCAGCGGCAGGCCGTTGACGAAGGCCACAAGATCCGGGCGGCGCGGCTGCTTCTTTTGGTCGGTCACGGTGAACTGACTTACCAGCAGGAAATCGTTGTTGCGCGGCTCGGCGAAGTCGATCAGGTGCACCAGGTCGGTTTTCTTGCCCCCCTCTCCCGCTTGCGGGAGAGGGGCGGGGGGAGAGGGTTCAAACTCAACGGCAATACCCTCAAGCAACAGCCGGTGCATACGGCGGTTGCGCGCGGTCAGCAGCGGGTCACTAACCGTCAACAGTTCGTGGGCGGCCTGCTCCAGGGCAGCGGTGGGAATCTGCGGGTTGATGCGCGCCAGTGTCGCCAGCAGTCGCTCGCGCAATACGGTTTCGCGGTGGTCGCCGCGGGCGGGGGCGTCGCTGTCCGGGGCTATGTCCGGGCCGTGGGCGTAGTGCCAGCCGAGGTCGCGGAACCAGTCTATGCAGAGGTTTTCGAGCTTATGTTCGGTGATTGTCATTCGAACACCACTTGCTTGCGGGCGACCGCGATGGCCAGTTTCAGAATATGTTCAAGCAGGGAGTGATCACCATCCGGCGTCTCATACCAAAGGGGGCGAATCTTCAACTTGAACAGACGGGCTTCTTTTTGTGCGGTTTCTTCCTGGTTGCCTGGTTTGTTCAAGAGTGCAAAGTGATCGGGGATTTCAAACTCGGCTTCATCCACAACCGATTTGAACAGATCCAACGTCCTGTCCTGTTCCAGGCTGCAACCCAAAAACAGCAGTGAATTGCTGATAAAAATCTGGCGCAATGCACGAGGTAGCTGATTCTGGAAAGATATGGGGTCTCCATAAGCGGCCTGATATTGCTGTGCGGTAAAAACGTAGCTGTTCTCCTGGCGTGCATCGCCATGCAGCTTCAGGATACAACGCTCTCCGCGCAGCAGGCGTTGCACAAAGTTGTTGCCGGGTTGCATGCCGTACATATAGCCATCCAGGGGACTCCCCCGGCTGGAAAAAAGATCTTCAATTACCGAATCGAAGTTGGTTGTAACTACGCAACCGCTGGACAGTTCCGGCAGTAACATGACTGGCCCACTGCCCGCCGAAGAGCGCTGGCGGAATTCGGTTCGAATAAAGTTGTTCACTTGTTCGGCGGAAGCCTCGTAGAGCATCTGCGCCGCTTTCAGGTAATCGAATTCCTGTAGCATGGGCGCGATATCCGCCACGCCGAACCCCTCCAGCCTGACCGCCATCTTCCGCAGGGCCTCGCCCCACATGGGATAACCACATGCCCTGGAGAGTCCCGCGCCCACAAAGGGGGTAATCCGGTTGAGACGAATGGCGTCCACCAGGTCTAGAAAAACCGGAGTTTGCTCAGACTCCTTGATGAAATGGATAGCCTGCTGGTGCTCGTGCGTTTGTCTCTGGCCGTCCCAGTGGTCCAGCTCGTCGAGATAGGCATTGCGATCGGCCCAGTAGAGGATTTCGCTGGGCGTATAGCTGTAGATGTGCTCCGGGTCTCGAATTCCTTTGAATGAAAGCGGTTCCATTTCATCCAGGGCGGAGTTGAAGTCTTGGTTGGAAGCATAAGCTGCCTGTAAGGTTTCTTCGACCCTGTCTACGATTATTTTGCTGTCTCGTAGCTTTTTGATGTCCATTATCAGGCTCTAGTTTCAGTTTCTTGTTTTCCTATAGGCACTTGTAACTCGCCGGACAGGAGTTTCGGCAGCAGGGTGTCTCTAAGCTCGGAGAGTGAAACAATCTCTTCAGATCGGCTTCTAATTTCCTCGAAAAATGGCGTCATTGTCTCGTTAAAAGCATGCCAAATCTGTGTGCCTGGGTCAGCTAGACTATATTCAGCAATTACTTTCGCTTGCGCCCGCTGTCGTCCGGATGTTCCGGTCATGCTTTGAATTGCGAAGGTACGGAAGTTTTCACTTCTCGCTAATATATAGGGGAATGCTGGGGGTACAGCGTTCCTAGCGCGCATTACAATAAACTCGGTTGATCCCCATCCGATTGTTTCACCTGGTAAGTTTTGGATATAAGCGGTTTTTCCATTTTCAAGACATGGGGTAATTCGAGCCAATAATACGTCTTTGTTGCGAAACTTGGTGCCGCTGCCCATCTCTCGCAAAACGGGTGCTTCTGACCAGCTGCCCGATGTGGAAAGTGAAGCCATGTCTATGTAGGGTGCGACCGTACCTTTAGGGAGTTTTTCTTTTGGATTCAGATCAACAAGGTCGCCGAGTGTGCAGGGATTCCAACCTCTAGGAATTTCTCCTGGCTTCGATGGCTGCATTTCTTCGGGAAATAGTGCGGCAGTAGCCGCGAGCGGGTCGTATTGCTCGCCGGGCATCTGCTCCAGTTCGGCATCTGTCTTGCCGCTGAGGGCGCGCATGGCGGCGCGCAGCGGGTCCTGGCCCTGCTCGATGGCGGCAATCTTGGCCTTTACCGGCTCGAAATCGACGAACCAGGATTTGAAGATAGCTTGGGCCGTGGCTTCCAAGGTTTGGTTGGTTTGTTGATTTAGATCGATTTTTCCGTCAAGTAATGCCAATACTTCAGCTATTTTCTCTTCGCGTTCTCCGTGCCTAGGAATTTTTATCGCCGACAGGACAGGGATTCTAATATTGCTTACTGTTGACCCAGTTCCTTCATTCCAGCTGATTTGCTCTTTGACATGCGGTGATTGCAGAGCGTAAAGCAAATAGTTGGGGTCAACCGTATTTTTGGGGCGTAGCAGAACTTGCCTTTGCCCTAGGCAGCAAGTTAAACCATCAGGGATTTTGCAAACTTCCCCCATGGGGGCTTCCCGTGTTATGACTATATCCCCTGGCTGCGGTGCAAGTCGCCTGATCCTTTGAAGAAAATGCTTCTCATCCGTATAACTTGGTTGGGATAAATCTAAACGCCCGTCGCGTATATTTTGATTTCGTAATACTACATAACCGGTATTTGTCCAAACTGGTGTTGAATGAGGGCAGTCAACAATTGCTTCGCACAGATCGGAAAGCTGTTCATGAGTGTGGCTCACAATGTAACCTCACCAAATTTTCTTTTAAATTGTGTCATTCATTGCCTTCCACACTACGATACGCCTGCTGCGGCGACTTCGGCTTGTCCGGAATAGTCATCACAATCCGCTCCTGTGCCAGCAGTGGGCGCAAATAGTCCTGGCGGATGGTTTCCGGCTTGCGGTTGAGCAGCAGGGCCAGTTCTTCCGCCTGCCAGGCTCTCAGGCGGCAGAGTTCCACTACCAGTTCCCGCACCTGCTCCGGCGGGTGGCGCTGGCCTATGGCGCCGATGCGTGCGGCCATCTGGCCGGGCAGCTGGTCCAGCAGGGTGTTTCTTTCCGCCTGCAGCTTACTGGATAAGGTATCCGGCTTACTGGATAAGGGGTCCGACTTACTGGATAAGGGGTCCGACTTACTGGATAAGGCTTCCGTTTCTTCAGCCTGACCGTCTTCCGGCTCACCGGTCAGTGTCTCCGTGGGCTGGTACCAGGTGGCGGAGCCGCGGCCCTTCTGGGTGATCAGGCCGGCGTCGCGCAGCCGGCGCAGGGCGGCGCTGGCGGTCAGGGCATCCACCTTGTTCAGGGCGCGGTAGCTGGCGTTGTCGATGGCGCCCACTTCGCGGATCAGCACCAGCGCGCGGGCTTCCTCGTCGGAGAGGTGGAGGTCGCGGAAGCGGGTCAGCCAGCGGATATCCTCCTCACCCAGGAAATGGTGGAAGAAGAAGTGGGTGACGAACTGGTCACGCCCGCGGTCGGACTCAAACAGTGGCGGTACCAGTCCGGCCTCTTCCATGGCCTCGCGCATGGCGCGGATGCCGCTGCCCTTGGTTTCCGCGAAACGGGTGTCGTGCAACACCGCGGCTATGGCGGGGTTGCGGGGCATGGAGCCCGGTTCGCCCAGGTGTTCCGGCGATTTGAGGGAGAAGCCGGGGTTGCGGATCTCCAGGCGGTTGGCGTAGCGGATTACCTGCACCGGGGCCTGGGCCCGGTAGCTGCGGTGCATCAGGGCGTTGACCAGGGCTTCGCGCAGGGCGCGCAGGGGGATCACCGGTTTGTCGGTGCGCTGCAGGGCGCCCTCTTCCAGCCCAAAGGCCTTGGGCAGGTCGTCGAGGATGGCGGCCTGGGTGCGGCGCAGCAGGGGGAAGAGGGGGCCGCGCAGTTCCACCGTATCGAAGCGGCGTTCAGGGTGCGGCACCCACTCGCGACCGGGCACGCGGATATAGTCCACCCGGGTCATGGGGAAGCAGCGGCGCAGGGCGATGGTCTTGCCGAACAACAGCAGCCCGGCCACGGTGGGCCGCCACTTTCCGGAAGTGTCGCGGCGGGTGGCGCTCAGGGCCTGCAGAAGTTCCCCATCCGACCAGCGCAGTTCCTCCGCGTCCGGGTTGGCCTCGGCGCGCGCGCGGCGGTAGTCGTCGATGGCGTCTTCGTCCAGGTCGCCTATGGTGGCGTCAGCCAGCAGGCCGATATCGAAGCTTTCGTGCCGGCGCGACTGGTACAGGGTTTCCAGGTCGTCCTCGGTACAGCGTTGGTCACTGCTGCCGATACGGCGGAAGGCGCCCCTGGGCAGGCCGGCGGACTTGAAGTAGATGGGCTTGTCCTGGGGCGCGGCTTCGGGCACGAACACGGTGATGACCGGTTTGTCGTCCAGCATTTCCGTGCTGATTTCCAGGCGCAGGGGAGTGTTGAACGTGGTGGCACACTGGCTGGCGAGATCGGCGCTGAGCTGGTCGGGGTTGGGTACCCCCTGCACCTCATAACCGGGAAACAGGGCCAGTTCCTCGCGGACTACGCCCAGCAACAGCCAGCCGCCGCCGAGGCCGGGTTCGTTGGCGAAGGCGCACACGGTTTCCAGTATCGACTTGCCGATTTCCCGGGCGGATTTGGCTTCGATACACTCGTTCTCGTCCAGCAGGTTCAGGCTTTCCAGCAGTTCCCTGGCGTTCATGTACCGCTGCTCCAGAGACCCAGGCCGGCCAGGTTCTTTTTGATTTCCGCTTCCAGTCTGGCGCTCTCGGCGAACTGTTCCTCCAGTTGCGCCGTGAGCCGCTGCATCTTGTCGGCGAAGGGTTCGCTGTCTTCCTCCTGCGCGGCGGCGCCCACATAGCGCCCCGGGGTGAGCACATGCTCATGCTTGCGGATTTCCTCCAGGGTGGCGGAATAGCAGTAACCGGGTTCGTTCTCATAACCTTCTCCCCGCTGCCAGGCATGGAAGGTGTCGGCGATTTTGCGGATATCGTCGCCGGTGAAGTCGCGCAGTACGCGGTCTTTCATAAAGCCCAATTGGCGGGCGTCGATGAACAGGAACTGGCCGCGGCGGTCGCGCTTTCTTTTGTCCAGGGAGAAGCCGTTCTGCTTGTCGCGGGTGAGGAACCAGATGCAGGCGGGGATCTGGGTGTTGGTGAACAGTTGGCCGGGCAGGGCCACCATGCACTCCACATAGTCGTCTTCGATCAGCTGCTTGCGAATCTGCCCTTCGTTGTTGGTGTTGGAACTCATGGAGCCGTTGGCCAGCAGCAGCGCCATGCTGCCGGTGGGGGCCAGGTGGAAGAGCATATGCTGCAGCCAGGCGAAGTTGGCATTGCCGGCGGGTGGGGTGCCGGCGATCCAGCGCGGGTCTTTGGCCAGTTTTTCACTCCACCACTCCTTCATGTTGAAGGGTGGATTGGCCATTACGTAGTCTGCGCGCAGGTCCGGGTGCAGGTCGTTGAGCATGGTGTCCGCCGGGCCGCCGCCGAAGTTGAAGTCGATGCCGCGGATGGCCATGTTCATGGCCGCCAGGCGCCAGGTGGTGGGGTTGCTCTCCTGGCCGTAGACGCTGATATCGCGCTTGCCGTTCTTCACTCTGCCGCCGTGCTCGGCGATGAATTCTTCGCTCTGCACAAAGAAGCCGCCGGAGCCCATGGCCGGGTCGTAGACGCGGCCCTTGAACGGCTGCAGCATTTCCACGATCAGGGTGACGATGCTCTTGGGGGTGTAGTACTGGCCGCCCTTCTTGCCCTCGGCCAGGGCGAACTGGCCGAGGAAGTATTCGTACACATGGCCGAGGATATCCTTGGACTTCAGCTCCAGCGGCTGGCCCCTGTATTCCCGGGCCGAGAAGTCGGTGTCGGAGAAGTGGGTGATCAGCTCGGCCAGTTTGGAGGAGTCGAGCTGGACGCGGGCGAAGTCCTTGTTAAGCACGTTCTTCAGGCGGCTGTTTTCCCGCTCTACGGCCTCCATGGCATTGTCGATCAGCCAGCCTACTGAGCGCATCTCCTCGGGCTCGGGTTCTTCTCCTTCCTTGGGCTTGCCGGGCTTGTTCCAGGGCAGGGGGGATTTGGGAGGGAGTTGGGCGCAGTCGCGCAGGGTTTGCCAGCGGGCCTCTCGCGGTACCCAGAAGACGTTCTTCTCGGTGTAGTAGTCGCGAATCTCCAGCTCCTCGTCCAGGGCCTGCTGGTAGTCCTCGCTGTCCTCGCCGCCGAAATCGGCGGGGTCCATGTAGTAGTCGTGGTCGGGATCTGTGAACTGCGCGCGCAGTTCTCGCTGCCGCTCTTCGAAGGCGTCGGAGACGTATTTGAGGAAAATAAGCCCCAAAACTACGTGCTTGTAGACGGCGGCGTCCAGGTTGGAGCGTAGCTTGTCGGCGGACGTCCAGAGTTTCTTTTCCAGGTCATTGAAGAATTGTTGTTCTATGGGTCTCATGAAAGGGAGGCCTTGGGCTAACTACGAGGGCTCCGGGTAGAAGCCGGGGGTAGTTACTATACGAGTGGCCGGCCTTATTTCCAAAACCTGAGGCAGTGGACAGTCTACCAATGAGAGCGCCGCCTCTTTTGCGCCGGGCTATAACTTGTACAAGCCAGCGCAATCCGCTAGATTGCCGCGCTTTCCCGCTTCGACTACGTAGAGAGAGCTGAAATGAGCAAGCCTTTTGTAGCCATTCTGATGGGTTCCGACTCCGACCTGCCCACCATGGAAGCCGCCTTCGGCGTGCTGGAGAAGTTCGGCATCGACTACGAGGTCAAGGTCACCTCCGCCCACCGCACGCCGAAAAACACCCACGACTATGTGACCGATGCCGACCAGCGCGGCTGCGCGGCCTTTATCTGCGCCGCGGGCATGGCCGCGCACCTGGCCGGCGCGGTGTCCGCCACCACCCTCAAGCCGGTGATCGGCGTGCCCATCAACGCCTCCCTGGACGGTCTGGACGCGCTGCTGTCCACGGTACAGATGCCCGGCGGCATCCCGGTGGCTACCGTGGCCATCGGCAAGGCCGGCGCCAAGAACGCCGCCTACCTGGCCGCGCAGATTATCGGTGTGGCGGATGCGGAGATGCACAAGAAGCTGGTGGACGAGCGCCGTGCCAATGCCGAGGCGATTGTCGCCAAGGACGCCGAGCTGCAGAAAAGCCTGCAACAGCGGAAGGCCTGATTGGCTGTCTCGCCCCTCGCCGTGCAGCGGGCCGCCCGCGCCCTGGCCGCGGGGGGCGTGATCGCGCACCCCACGGAATCCGTGTGGGGCCTGGCCTGTGACCCCTTCAATCCCCGGGCGGTGGAGCGGCTGCTGCGGCTGAAAAACCGCCCGCTGGAGAAGGGCCTGATCCTGGTCTCCGGCGACGAGTCGGATTTCGCCGGGTTGCTGGAAAGCCTCAGCGGACCCCAGTTGCAACGATTGCACGCAACCTGGCCCGGCCCGGTCACCTGGCTGGTGCCCCATTTCGGCCGCGTGCCCCCCTGGATCAGCGGCGCGCACCACTCGGTCGCGCTGCGCTGCACCGACCATCCCTTCACCGCGGCATTAACGCGCGCCTTCGGCGGTGCTATCGTATCCACCTCGGCCAACCCCACCGGCTGCCAGCCCGCCAGGCACAAATACCAGGTGCTACGCTATTTCGGCGATGCTCTGGACTTTGTCGGCGGCGGCGCCACCGGCGGCCGGCAGTCCCCCAGCGAAATTCGCGATCTGATCAGCGGCAGCGTGTTGCGCCCGGGGTCCTCCCAGTAAAGAAGAAGTTTCCCACCATGAGTGAACCGGACATTCAGGCCGTCAAATCCTATCTGCTCGACCTGCAGGACCGTATCTGCGACACCCTCGCCGCCGAAGACGGCGACAGCTTCCGCGAGGACAGCTGGGACAGGCCCGGCGGAGGCGGTGGCCGCACCCGGGTGCTGGAAGAGGGGGCGGTGATCGAGAAAGGCGGGGTGAATTTCTCCCACGTGTACGGCGACGGCCTGCCGCCCTCGGCCACCGTCAGCCGCCCGGAGCTGGCCGGGCGCTCCTTCGAGGCCATGGGCGTATCCCTGGTGATCCACCCGCGCAATCCCTATGTGCCCACCAGCCATGCCAACGTGCGGCTGTTCGTGGCGCAGAAGCCCGGCGCCGAACCGGTGTGGTGGTTCGGTGGCGGCTACGACCTCACCCCCTATTACGGCTTCGAGGAGGATGCGGTGCACTGGCACCGCACCGCGAAGGAGGCATGCGCGCCCTTCGGCGAGGATATCCACCCGCGCTTCAAGCAGTGGTGCGACGACTACTTCTATCTCAAGCATCGCCAGGAAGCCCGCGGTGTGGGCGGGCTCTTTTTCGACGACTTCAATCAGGGCGGTTTCGACAACGCCTTCGCGCTTATGCGCGCGGTGGGCGACAGCTACCTGGACGCCTACCTGCCTATAATGCAAAAACGCAAGGACACCGACTACGGCGAGCGCGAGCGGGATTTCCAACTGTACCGCCGCGGTCGCTATGTGGAGTTCAACCTGGTGTATGACCGCGGCACCCTGTTCGGGCTGCAGAGCGGCGGGCGCACCGAGTCCATCCTGATGTCGCTGCCGGCGCTGGTGCGCTGGCGCTACGACTGGCGGCCGGAACCGGGCTCCGCGGAAGAGAAGCTGTACACGGATTTCCTGCCCGCGCGGGACTGGGTCTGACAGGAGGCTGTTTTGCACAAGGCACGGCTGGAAGACATCAACAAACTGTTCCTGGAATACCGCCGCCATTTTGAAATCGGCGATGCGGACCAGATCGCGGACTTCTACCGTTTTCCGCTGCACTACTACCGCGAGGACGGCAGCAAGCAGACGGTGGCGCGGAGCGAATTCATACCGCAGGTGGACAAGCTGCTGCACACCTACCGCCGCCTGCAGGTGAGCCAGATCGTCGGCACCGTAACCGATGTGATCGAACTGAACGGCAACAGCAGCCTGGCGACCCTCAACTGGATACTGTTGCGCCCGGAGGGGGACAAGAGCGCGGAACTCTACAGTGCCACCACCCGCTACCTGGTGAGCGAAACCGAAGGCGGGCTGAAAATCGACAGTATGATCCTGGTAGACGAGGCCACGAAAATCCGCGCCGCGGTGCGTGCGCAACGCAAAAAGGCGGCTCCATGACAGATCACTATGCGGTCGTCGGCAACCCCATCGCCCACTCGCTGTCGCCGCGCATACACCGGGCTTTCGCCGCGCAGACCGGCGAGGATATCCGCTACGAAAAACAACTGGTGGAAAAGGACGGTTTCGCGGAGTTCGCGCGGAATTTTTTTGCCGCCGGCGGGCGCGGCCTGAATGTCACCGTGCCGTTCAAGCTGGATGCCTGCGAATTTGCCGACCGTCTCACCGAACGCGCCCGCGCCGCCGGCGCGGTTAACACCCTGGCGAAACAGGATGACGGCAGCGTGCTCGGCGACAACACCGACGGCGCCGGCCTGGTGATGGATATCCTGCACAACCTGCGCTGGCCGATTCGCGACAAAAAGATGTTGCTGGTTGGCGCCGGTGGCGCCGCCCGCGGCGCACTGCTGCCACTACTCGGCGAAGAACCCGCGCTGGTGCATATCGCCAACCGCACCGTGCAGAAAGCCGAACAGCTGGTCGCAGAGTTTGCCGGTCACGGCTCTCAGAATGGCCGCGGCGCTCAAAATAGCCGCGGCGCTCAAAATGGCTACGGCGCCCTGAGCGCCGGCGGCCTGGAGGTTTTTCCCGGCAGCTTCGATCTAGTGATCAACGCCAGTTCCGCCAGCCTGGGCGGCGAACTGCCGCCGCTGCCCCCGGAGATCATCGGTCCCGGATGCAAAGCCTACGATATGGTCTACGGTGCCGAGCCCACGCCGTTTATGCGCTGGGCCCGCGACCGCGGCGCCGAGGTGGCGGACGGCCTGGGCATGCTGGTGGGCCAGGCCGCGGAATCCTTTGCGCTCTGGCGGGGAGTGATGCCGCAGGTGGCACCGGTGCTGGCGCAGCTGCGCGCCGAACTTCAGGAAAAATAACGGAGTAGCCACAAAGCCTGTAGGGTGGATAAGCGAAGCGCATCCACCATTAACCTGAACGGCGGTTTGCGTTTTGCTTATCCGCTCAACAATTCGAAAAAACAACGTGTAGGAAAAAGATGCGCGAATTCCTGCGGAATCTATCCCTCTGTTTTGCCGCCGGTTGTTTCGGCGGCCTCTGTTACGCCCTAGGCCTCTGGGCCATGGGGCACCACGGTTTTACCCACTGGGTGGGCGTGGACATCGCTCCCCGTCTCTCCAACGCCTACCTGTACCAGCGCATTGTCTGGGGCGGTATCTGCGGCCTGGTTTTCCTGCTGCCCTGGCGAAGATCCTGGCTGACGCGGGGCTTTTTCCTGTCGCTGATTCCGGCCGGCATCCTGCTCTTGCTACTGCTGCCCATGCGCGGCTACGGCATTGGCGCACTGCGCCTGGGCATGCTCACCCCGCTGGTGATCGTGCTGGCCTGCGCCATCGGCGGCATCGCCGCCTCCGGGCTGCTGCGTGCGCAAGGAAAGTAGAGCGTCTAAATCCAATACCGTTGAGTTAGGGAGAAACTCCCTGTAGGAGCCTGCTTGCAGGCGAACGGCTACGGAGCTCCGCACTTGTTCGTCTGCAAGAAGGCTTCTGAATGACATAACTCAACAATATTGCACCTACACTTCGCGGGTCTTCCATCCGCCGCGCGAGAAGAGCCACAGGGTAAACAACCCCACCGAAGTCTCGGTGATAAATACTCCCCAGAAGACCCCCGAGTGCCGCCAGTCCAGCGGCACCGCCAGATACCAGCACAGCGGAATCTGGATCAGCCAGAAGAACACCAGGTTGATTTTGGTGGGGGTGGCGGTGTCGCCGGCGCCGTTGAACGCCTGCATCGAGACCATCCACCAGCCGTACACGAAATAGGAGTAGGAGAGAATCCGCAACCACTCCCCGCCGATAGCGATCACCGCCGGGTCCGCGGTGAACAACGCCATCAGCTCCCGGGGATACACGAAATACACTACCGACACGCCGAGCAGGAAAACCATGTTGTACAGGCCGATCAGCCACACGGAGGATTCCGCGCGCTGCGCCTGCCCGGCGCCCAGGTTCTGGCCCACCAGCGTAGCGGCGGCATTGGACAGGCCCCAGGCGGGCATCAGCGTGAACATCATAATGCGCACGGCGATGGTGGCGCCGGCCACCGCCTCGCTGCCCACATCGGCGAGAATGCGCATCAGGAAAATCCAGGAAGTCATGGCCACGATCATCTGGCCGATACCGCCCAGGGAGGTGCGCACGATATTGAGCGCCACCTTCGTATCCCACACCAGCTGCGAGCCCAGCGCGCGAATATGCTTGCCGCCGCGGAAAAGTATCCACAGCTGCATCAATACGCCCACGCCGCGCCCGATATTGGTGGCGATGGCCGCGCCCTCCACGCCCAGGGCGGGAATCGGCCCCAGGCCAAAAATCAGAATCGGATCGAGCAGTATATTGATGCCGTTGGCGATCCACAGCACACGCATGGCAATCGCCGCGTCCCCGGCGCCGCGGTAGACGGCGTTGATCACGAACAGCAGCACAATCACCGCGTTGCCGCCCAGCATCCACTGGGTGTATTTGTAGCCCTGCTCCAGGCTCCAGGTGTCCGCGCCCATCAGTGCCAGCAGCTCCCGCGCGTAGAAGATGCCCGCGCAAGCGAAGGGCAGCGAAATCAATAGCGCGATATAAATCGCCTGCACCGCCGCGAGCCCCGCCTCGTGTTTTTTCTTCTCGCCGACGCGGCGCGCCACTATGGCGGTGACGGCGGTGGCCATGCCGATGCCGATGGCGTAGAGCAGGAACAGGTAGGTTTCGGTGAGGCCGACGGTGGCAACCGCCGAGGCGCCGAGCTTGCCCACGAAATAGATGTCCACCACCGCAAAAGTGGCCTCCATCACCAGCTCCAGCATCATCGGCACCGCGAGCAGGAATACCGCGCGGCGCATGCCGATACGGGTGTAGTCCGCCTCGGTGCCGCGGATGGCGTCACCGAGCTCGCGCCACATAGAGCGCGCGGGTGCGGGAGCAAGGCTGTCGGCGTTGAGTTCGGTCATGGTCGGGTATCCACTGCGTTTGTCCGGGAAAAACTTGGGGTGAGACCTCCGGGCGGATTCCCGAGGGAGCAGGATCCGGTCGATTCCGCCGGCGGTTGATCGACAGCCGGCGGGAGAATAAAACCCCGAGCAGGCTTCAGGTCAAGCCTGGATGGCCATTCACCCATGGGTGACTTCATATTACTGACTATCTATACAGCCTTGGCCTGAATGCCATATATCACCAGCCGAATTCAGCAGCAGCTTCGTCTATCTACGGAGAATTCCCGCTAAGTCATTGACTTTCAAGGGGTTGCCAATATGATCAAAAGCACATCCGTGGGAGAGATATAAAGCAGCGCTGCACTATCTATCTGTTGAAAAATCCGCCAGAGAGGCATAACTTTTTGATTTCCCACAAAAATTCCGGTGGCGGAAACACGAGAGGTTTGTGGATAGTGAGCTGGTAGATATAAAGCAACGTCTTTTGAATTAACTGTTAAGCATTTTGATGGGTAGCCATGGAAGAGATTTTAGGTGGAGCAATACGGGTTATCGGCAGGTTTCTAGTTGAGGTCGTTTTCAGCCTGATCGTAGATTTGCTGTTCCATATACCTGGTTACCCCCAATGTTGCATAAATTTCCGGCATTTAGCACCAATAACACTATAAATATAGGGGTTTAACGCAGTTTAAGCGCTGTCGGAGAACTTCACCGACGGTGAACTCTTGCGACAGGCAAAATAAGCTGATTTTTTTCATGAAAATTTACCCAAAGACAAGAAAGCGGCCTGCCATTTCCGGTAAAATTGGAGGTGCAAACCAAAACCAATAACCGAAAACGGAGACCGCTTGCCGTGAAGTTTAGCAAGGCTGACACAATTTATAAATC